>NZ_CP039694.1:300000-404101 GCF_005145045.1 Agrobacterium larrymoorei | reverse complement strand
TGTAGCCTCAAGTTCAAGACGGTTTAATGGCGTCGGACGCACTTTTACCGTTTCATGATAGCGCACGATTCGGAACTGGCTGCAAGAGAAATGAGGTTAACGGTAAGTTACAGATTTGATCCCATATTTTGCTCTGAGACTAATTCATCCTGGAATCGTAACCATTTAGCCCACACCATTAGGAAACGGCCAAAAAGCCTGTCGGTGCAGATTTGCACATGAAATCAACGGCGCCGGACCGACATCACGTTCGCAAATCGCTCGATAGGGGCCAGGCTCAGTAGAATCACCGGGTGCAGATCTGCACATAGCCA
Source organism: Agrobacterium larrymoorei (assembly GCF_005145045.1). Lineage (NCBI taxonomy): Bacteria > Pseudomonadati > Pseudomonadota > Alphaproteobacteria > Hyphomicrobiales > Rhizobiaceae > Agrobacterium > Agrobacterium larrymoorei. The sequence continues at coordinate 403,787 of NZ_CP039694.1, read as the reverse complement.
CAAATTAACCGAGATGTTTTCTCTCCGCATCGATTGTTGTTGTGGAGACAAGCATGCAGATTCTCACCGTCTCGCCCGACCAGTATGTCGAGCATCAAAATCTTCTTAAACAGATGCATCAGCTGCGCGCCACCATTTTTGGCGAGCGGCTCGAATGGGATGTCACCATTACGGAGGGTGGCGAGAGGGATCAATACGACGATCTGAACCCGACCTACATCCTCGCCACCTTCGGCGGCAATAAGGTCCTCGGCTGCGCCCGCCTTCTTCCCGCGGTTGGCCCAACCATGCTGGAGCTGACATTTCCAAAGCTGCTGGCTGATGGTTCGCTCAATGCGAACAGCGCAATGATCGAGAGTTCGCGCTTCTGCGTGGATACGACCTTGCCCGCCGGCAGGGGAGGGAGCCAACTCCACCTTGTGACGCTTACCATGTTCGCCGGCATTATCGAATGGTCGATGGCGAATGGCTATGACAAGATCGTGACCGCCACCGATCTGCGTTTCGAGCGCATCCTGAACCGGGCTGGATGGCCGATGGCGCGTTTGGGTGAACCCGTGGCAATTGGCAATACGGTCGCCATTGCCGGCACACTTCCAGCGGACAGGAAGAGCTTCGAACAGGTTCGCCCGTCAAAGTATCGATCCGCTCTGACTTGTGCTGTTGCCTATTCCGAGAGGAGCGCAGCGTGACCCAGCTTCGCTCCCACCCGCGCCTGGTCCGCAAACTCCAGGACGCGCTTGGCGACCAGCTTTGCATCGCGCTCAACGATGCGACAGTCGTCGAGATCTTGCTCAATCCTGATGGCCGGTTGTTCATCGAACGGCTCGGGCACGGCATGTCCCCAGCCGGTGCGATGACACCAGCGGCCGCGGAAGTGGTCATTGGCAGCGTCGCTCACGCGCTGCAGTCGGAAGCAGACGACAAGCGCCCGATCATCTCCGGCGAATTGCCGATCGGTGGCCATCGCTTCGAAGGGCTGCTTCCGCCCGTCGTCTCCAGCCCTGCCTTCACGATCCGTCGTCGCGCCTCGCGTCTCATCCCGCTCGACGACTACGTATCCTCGAAGGTGATGACGGAGGCGCAAGCGTCTGCCATCCGCAGCGCGATTGACGCCCGCATGAACATCGTCATTTCCGGGGGCACCGGCTCCGGCAAGACGACGCTCGCTAACGCAATCATCGCCGAGATCGTCGCGGCCGCACCCGAGGATCGTATGGTGATCCTCGAAGACACTCCCGAAATCCAGTGCGCTGCCGAAAATGCTGTCTGCCTGCATACCAGCGACACGATCGATATGGCGCGATTGCTGAAAAGCACCATGCGACTTCGGCCCGACCGCATCATCGTCGGCGAGGTCCGCGACGGAGCAGCTCTCACGCTCCTGAAAGCCTGGAACACTGGCCATCCCGGAGGGGTCACCACCATCCACTCCAACACTGCAATATCGGCGCTACGGCGGCTGGAACAGCTGACGGCTGAAGCGAGCCAGCAGCCAATGCAGGAGGTGATCGGGGAGGCGGTCGATCTCGTGGTCTCGATCGAGCGGACGGGGAAGGGGAGGCGGGTCCGCGAGGTGATCCACATCGAGGGGTACCGAAACGGCCGATACCAGACCGAGCACTACGCACAGATCGACGAGGACAGTCATGTCGCATAAGATTAAATTCATCTTGACTGCGGTGGTATTTGCCGCTGCAGCGGCAAGCCTTTGCGAACCCGCGCTCGCCTCTTCCGGGCGAGGGGGCCTGCCCTGGGAATCGCCGCTTCAGCAAATCCAGCAGTCGATCACCGGACCCGTAGCGGGCTTCATTGCCCTGGCGGCCGTTGCCATCGCCGGCGCCATGCTGATCTTCGGCGGCGAGCTGAACGATTTCGCCCGGCGACTTTGCTATGTGGCGCTGGTCGGCGGCGTGCTCCTTGGAGCGACACAGATCGTCGCCCTTTTCGGCGCAACCGGCGCGTCGATCGGCGATGCTCCTGCACAGGCCGAGCAGCACACACCAGAACCGTCTGTTTCAGCGACCAAAGCGGGGGAGGGGGCCCATGGCTGAAGCCGGTTCCAATCTCATCCGGTCGCGGGTGCACCGGGCGCTATCGCGTCCCAACCTGTTGATGGGCGCCGATCGCGAGCTCGTCTTGTTGACAGCTCTTGCCGCCGTCATCCTGATCTTCGTCGTTCTGACCTGGTACGCGGCGCTATTTGGCGTTGCAGTCTGGCTGATCGCGTTAGCTGCCCTTCGCATGATGGCCAAGGCGGATCCGCTCATGCGAAGGGTCTATATCAGGCATATCTCCTACAAGACCTTCTACCGCGCGACGTCGTCGCCGTGGCGCAGGTACTGAGGGGTACGACATGGTTGCCCTCAAATCCCTCCGCCATTCCGGACCGTCCTTTGGCGATCTCGTTCCCTATGCCGGGTTGGTCGATAACGGCGTCATTCTGCTGAAGGACGGCTCGCTGATGGCCGGCTGGTATTTTGCCGGACCTGATAGCGAGAGCTCCACCGACACCGAGCGCAACGAGGTTTCGCGGCAAATCAACGGCATCCTGTCTCGGCTCGGTTCGGGTTGGATGATCCAGGTCGAGGCCGTGCGGGTAGCGACAGAAGATTATCCTGCAGAAGAAGCAAGCCATTTTCCCGATCCCGTCACCCGCGCCATCGATGCGGAGCGGCGGGCGCATTTCCAGAAGGAGAGGGGACATTACGAAAGCCGTCACGCCCTGATCCTGACGTGGCGTCCGCCGGAGCCGAGGAGGTCCAAGCTGACGCGGTATGTCTATTCCGATGATGGAAGCCGATCCGCCACGTATGCCGACAAGGCGCTTGAAACCTTCCTGACGTCGATCCGCGAGGTCCAACAGTATCTAGCCAATGTCGTTTCGATCCGACGGATGATGACACGCGAAACACGGGAGCGAGCCGGTCATCGTGTCGCCCGCTACGACGAGCTCTTCCAGTTCATCCGCTTCTGCATTACTGGGGAAAATCATCCGGTGCGCCTGCCAGAGATCCCAATGTATCTCGACTGGCTGGCGACGGCGGAATTGCAGCACGGTCTGACCCCGCTCATCGAGAATCGCTTCCTCGGCGTCGTCGCGATCGACGGCCTGCCGGCGGAAAGCTGGCCTGGCATCCTCAACGCGCTCGACCTGATGCCGCTGACCTATCGATGGTCGTCGCGGTTCGTCTTCCTGGACGCGGAGGAAGCGCGGGCAAAACTCGAGCGCACGCGCAAGAAGTGGCAGCAGAAGGTCAGGCCTTTTTTCGATCAGCTCTTCCAGACGCAGTCGCGGTCGCTCGACCAGGACGCTGTGCTGATGGTGGCAGAGACCGAGGACGCAATCGCCGAAGCCTCGTCGCAACTCGTGGCCTACGGCTACTATACGCCGGTCATCGTTCTCTTCGATGAGGACCAAACCCGTCTTCAGGAGAAGTGTGAGGCGGTCCGCCGCTTGATCCAGGCCGAAGGTTTTGGTACCCGCATCGAGACGATCAACGCGACTGATGCCTTCCTCGGCAGCCTGCCGGGCGTCTCCTATGCCAATATCCGCGAGCCGCTGATCAACACGCGCAATCTCGCCGACCTCATCCCGCTTAATTCGGTGTGGTCGGGAAGCCCGATAGCACCTTGCCCATTCTATCCGCCTGGATCCCCGCCGCTGATGCAGGTCGCCAGCGGATCAACTCCCTTCCGGCTGAACCTGCATGTCGACGATGTCGGCCACACGTTGATCTTCGGACCGACTGGTTCTGGCAAATCATCGTTGTTGGCATTGATCGCGGCCCAGTTCCGACGCTACGCCGGTGCGCAGATCTTCGCCTTCGACAAGGGTGGCTCGATGCTGCCGCTGACGCTGGGGCTCGGCGGCGATCATTATCAGATCGGTGGCGATGCTCAGGAAGCAGGAGAGGGTAGGGCACTCTCTTTCTGCCCGCTGGCCGAGCTCTCGACCGATGGCGATCGTGCTTTCGCCTCCGAGTGGATCGAGATACTGGTCGCGCTACAGGGGGTGACGATCGCTCCGGACTACCGTAATGCCATCTCAAGGCAGGTCGGACTGATGGCGGAATCACGCGGGCGGTCACTATCGGACTTCGTGTCGGGCGTGCAAATGCGCGAGATCAAGGATGCGCTGCATCACTACACTGTCGACGGGCCGATGGGCCAGCTTCTCGACGCCGAGGAAGACGGTCTGGCGCTTGGCGCCTTCCAGTGCTTCGAAATCGAGGAGCTGATGAATATGGGCGAGCGCAATCTCGTGCCAGTTCTAACCTATCTCTTCCGACGCATCGAAAAACGCCTGACGGGTGCGCCCAGCCTGATCATCCTCGACGAGGCGTGGCTGATGCTCGGCCACCCGGTGTTCCGCGACAAGATCCGGGAATGGCTGAAGGTGCTGCGCAAGGCCAATTGCGCCGTGGTGCTGGCTACCCAGTCGATCTCGGATGCTGAACGGTCCGGCATCATCGATGTGCTGAAGGAATCCTGCCCGACCAAGATCTGCTTGCCAAATGGTGCGGCCCGAGAGCCGGGTACGCGCGAGTTTTACGAACGGATCGGCTTCAACGAGCGGCAGATCGAGATCGTCGCAACAGCGATTCCGAAGCGCGACTATTATGTCGTTTCTCCCGAGGGCCGCCGACCCTTCGACATGGCGCTTGGCCCTGTTGCGCTTTCCTTTGTCGGAGCGTCTGGAAAGGAAGACCTCAAGCGCATCCGCGCCCTGCATCTTGAACATGGGGCCGCCTGGCCTTTCCACTGGCTCCAGCAAAGGGGGATCGCCCATGCCGACACGCTCTTCCCAACCGAATAGGATATGGCCCGCCGCGCTCAGTGTGGCTTTCATGCTCTCATCTGCTCTCTCGCTTCCTGCGTGGGCCGGTGGTGCTACGGGACAGGCGACCGAATGGACCCAGCTTGCAAACAACACCGAACTGATCAGCCTTGTCGGCAAATCCGCCGAGCAGGTGAACAACCAGATCACCCAGATCAATCAGCTGGCCGAGCAGATCCAGAACCAGCTCAACATCTACAAGAATATGCTGCAGAACACGGCGCAGCTTCCAAACCACATCTGGGGTCAAGTCGAAACTGATCTGAAGAACCTCCAGACCGTCGTCAACCAGGGCCAGGGTGTCGCCTTTTCCATGGGCAATGTAGATGATGTGCTCAAGCAGCGCTTCCAGAGTTTCGCCGACATGAAGAGCAACCTGCCTGACGGAGCAAGCTTTTCCACGACCTACCAGAACTGGTCCGACACCAATCGCGACACGATCGGTGGCACACTTAAGGCCGCCAATCTGACGGCCGAACAATTCTCCAGTGAGGAGAGCACGATGTCGCAGCTGAGGTCGATGTCGGAATCGGCCGACGGTCAGATGAAGGCATTGCAGGTCGGCCACGAAATCGCTGCGCAGCAAGTCGCGCAGATGCAGAAACTGCGGGGTCTGGTCTCGCAGCAGATGACGATGATGGGCACTTGGTACCAGTCCGAGCAGGCACAAAAAGACCTGGCGCAAGCGCGGCGCGAACAATTCTTCAGCGGAACCGAACGTGACATCAGGGGCGGCCAGACGATGGAGCCCCGCTGGTGAGCTCCCGTCTGATCGACATTATCGTCCTTGCAGCGGTCGTTTCCGCGGCCGGCGCAAGTGCCATTACATGGATCTTGGTTCGACCGGACACAGTTTCCGGATCCGGCGCGATCGCGACAGGCTCTCCCCCCGACGAGGACCGGCGCCGACATCGTGAGCAGTTCTTCGGTGGAGATGCCAATTGCGACATTCGCGGGGGCCAGGAGATGAAACCACGATGGTAACCGCTCCCTCTTTCCGCGCTCTCGAGCGAACCTCCATCGCGATTGCGGTCGTCCTGGTGGTGACTTCGCCGGCGCTGGCGCAACAGGGCCAAGTTCTGACCACGCTCGAGAATTCCGTCGTCACCGCAGCCAAGGGCTGGGAGACGACGGTTATAAATGCAGCCCGCTCGTTGTTCTGGATCCTAGCCGGCATCGAGGTGGGGATCGCTGCCGTTTGGCTGGCAATAAACGCCGCTTCGCTCGACAGTTGGTTCGCAGAACTCGTCAAACGCATCATGTTCATCGGCCTGTTCGCTTTCATCCTCGACAGAGGACCGGAGTTCGCCAAAGCCGTGGTCGACAGTCTCTACCAGATCGGCGCCGGTGGCGGTTCCGCCTCTCCCGCCAACATCTTTGACGCCGGCATTCGTGTCGCGACGAAGATGTCGGAACAGGCGAAGTTTGGCCTCTGGGAGGATAATGCGCTGGCGATCGCCGCCGTCTTCGCCATGGTGGTGGTCGTGGTGTCGTTCAGCCTGGTCGCCGCGATCTTCGTGGCCGTCATGGTCGAGATGTATGTGGGCCTGCTCGCCGGCATGATCATGCTCGGGCTGGGTGGGTCGTCCCATACCAAGGATTTTGCGATCAAGTACATGGTTTACGCCTTTTCCGTCGGCATGAAGCTGATGGCGCTGGTGATGATCGCCAAGATCGGCTCGGACATCCTTCTCGGTCTGGCCGAGGCGCCAACCGCAACCTCCGAACAGTTCATCACCACGCTGGCGATAGCCGGCATCTCGGTCGTCGTCTTCGTCATCGCCATGTATGTGCCGCCCATTTTGCAGGGCGTGGTCCAGGGCGCATCGGTCGGCGGCGGCATGGAGGCCATCCGACATGGCGGCCAGGCAGCGTCGACGGTAATCGGGGCTGGCGTCCTAACGATCGGGGCCGCAAGCAGAGGATTCGGAGCCGCCAGTGCCGCGAGGACAGGAGGCTCATCTCTGGCCAGTGCGGCGCTGCGCGGCATGCAAGCGGGGATCGGCGGAGCGGCCGGCGCAGTCGGTTCAGCTGCAAAGGAAAAGGCGATCGGTTCTCCCGGCGCCTATGCCGGATCGATGCTCGGCCTTGCCAACGCTAAACTCGATCAACAATCCGGCCGGCCGGGCACACCGCCAGCACCGCCGATCAACGACAGCAAGTGACGGAACACTCCAGAATGGCCGGACAGAATATCCCAGATAATCCCTATGTTGCTGCTCGCAACGAATGGAACGAGCGTTATGGCTCGTACGTAAAAGCGGCTGCCGCCTGGCGCGTCGTCGGCATTGCCGGAATGACCATGGCCGTTATCGGCTTTGGTTACGCGCTCTACCAGAGCACACAGGTCAAGCTGATCCCTTATATCGTCGAAGTCGACAAGCTTGGCACCGCCGTCAATGCGGGCTTCCCGCAGCAGATCGAATATGCCGATCCGCGTGTGGTGCGCGCGACACTCGGTAGTTTCGTGTCGAATTTCCGCTCTGTGACGCCCGATGCCGTGGTCCAGAAGCAATATATCGACCGGACCTATGGGCTGCTGCGCACCTCCGATCCCGCGACGGAAAAGGTGAATGCCTGGTTTCGCTCGAATTCTCCCTTCGAGAAGGCGAAGGCCGCGACGGTGGCGATCGAGGTTAACAACATCGTCGCGCTGTCGAACCAGAGCTACCAGATCGACTGGACGGAGTTCGAACGCGACCGCCGCGGCAAGGAGACTGCCACCCGCCGCTTCCGTGGGATCGCCACCGTGACACTGACGCCGCCCCAGGATGAGGGTGTCATCCGTCTTAATCCCATCGGTCTCTATCTCCGCGACTTTGATTGGACTGCGCAGCTTTGAAAGGCATGGCCCCTAACATGAACAGATCAGACGCACTATCTCGGGTCACGATGAGCGCCAGCATCATTGCTATCGCCATTGCTGCCTCTACCACTTTCCCGTCTGCCTCTCTCGCCGCCGATGGTGTCACGGCCAATGAAGCAAAGGGAATGGGCATCTCAACACAATGGCGTGGAAGCCGCGGGCTCGTCACCAAAGGCGCCGATGGGAAGGTGGTCTTCCTCTATGGCGAAGTGCAGCCGTCGGTCGTCTGCTCACCGTTACAGGTCTGCGACATCGAGCTTCAGGGCGGCGAGGTGGTTCGCGACGTGTTGGTCGGTGATACGGTACGCTGGAAAGTAGAGCCCGCGACCTCGGGGGCGGCCGGCGGCCAGGCGATCCACCTGATTGTCAAGCCGTCGGAGCCGGGTCTCGTCACGTCGATGGTCGTGACCACGTCACGACGCACCTATCACATCCAGCTGAAATCGCATCCCACGCAATATATGGCGCGTGTCGGTTTCGAATATCCCGAGGACGTCTCGACAAAGCTTGCCGATGTCAACGCGCGGCTGGAAGCCAGTACAATCCCGGGCGCGGGCGTCCCAGCCGAGCAATTGAGCTTTGCCTACTCCGTCTCGGGCAGCGCCAGCTGGCGGCCGACGCGCGTCTATTCGGATGGGCAGAAGACATACATCCAGTTCCCACGGTCGATTTCCGGGGGGGATGCGCCGGTTCTTTTCGTCGTCTCCGGCGGCCAGAATCGCGTCGTCAACTACCGCATGAAGAGCAACATGATAGTGGTCGACTACAATATCGATCGAGCTGTCCTAGTCTCAGGCGTTGGCTGGAGACAGCAGAAGGTGACAATCAGTAGGGGAGGACGGTGATGATAGACCTCCTCCGTCAGGCCACGCACCGTCTTGGACCGATCCAACGCTTCGCCGTAGCGAGTGCCCTCGCCATCCTCCTTTCCGGATGTCAGTCGATGGACACCGGCGGGCTCGCCACCAGCGCAGCACCGACAGAGGTCTCCGGACCAGCCGCGGGCGCCATCGCGGGCGATATGGTCAGCCGCCTAGCCGAACAAATCGGGCAAGGGAAGGCGACCGTTGCGCTCAAGCAGGATGGATCTCCATTCGGGAACGCGCTTGAGGCGGCATTGAAGGGGTGGGGCTATGCCGTTGTCACCGACCAGACGACGGATAACAAAGCGGCCGTCATCGCACTTGCCTATGCACTCATGCCTTATGACGGTCAGGTGCTCGCACGGCTCTCAACGAACAGTGTCGAGCTTGGTCGAGCCTACACCGTGACGACGTCGAGTGCGATACCCGCGAGTGCCCTTTCGCTCATGCGACGCGGGTGAGGAAGAAAAATTATGGTGCAATCCCTTAAACTTGGTGGCGCCGCGAACAGTCAGGCCACATCTGGCAACAAGCGCCTGAACCGCGTGCCGATCATTATCGTGATCGTCCTGCTGGTCGCTTTTCTAGGCATCATTTTTTTTGGGCTCGCCTCGCGCGGGCTTTATTTCGGCGAGGACAGCGGTCCGGAAACCAGTTCGGGCAATCCGGCCTCGACCTATGCCGACCAGATCAAGCGCGGTGTCACCGACGGCATCATTGGCGAGCCGCAGCCGGGGACGACGTTCCAGCCGACGCCGGTCGAGTCGAAAACGGCCGAGGAGCAGGTGGCCAATCCGTTCACCCAGCCCGAACAGATAGAGGAGCAACGGCGCGGAGCGGAACTGGAGCCGGAAGAGGTGTGGCGGGCGCGCCTGGCACGAGAGCAACAGGAGCAGGTTCTGCGCGAGCAGCAGCGCCAGCGGATGGCCCGAATTCAAGCACGAGACTCCGCCTATGACGCGCCTCTCGCCATCGACCGCGGTAAGCTGGAAGCGCGGTCGGAAAACGATGGAAGCGCCGGAGCGCGGACGGCAACAGCCGCTGCGAACGGAAACGCGTCCGATCTTTACACCGCAGCCGTGCGTGCCGGTCTGGGAGGGCAAAACCTCGATCCCAACGGTCAGAGTTCCAAGGAAGATTTCTTCAATGCCGATCTCAAGGATCTCGGCTATCTGCCAAACCGTGTCGTGCCACAGCAGTCTTTATACGAACTGAAACGAGGTTCCGTGATTCCGGCAACATTGATAACAGGCATCAATTCCGACCTTCCGGGGCGCATCACCGCGCAGGTCAGCCAGAATGTCTACGACAGCGCAACAGGGCATCGCCTGCTTATCCCGCAGGGCACGAAACTGTTCGGTCGCTATGACAGCAAGGTTTCGTTCGGCCAGAGCCGGGTTCTTGTCGTGTGGACCGACATCATCTTTCCGAACGGCTCGACATTGCAGATTGGCGGCATGGCCGGCACGGATGCGAGCGGCTACAGCGGCTTCAATGACAAGGTGAACAACCACTATCTGAAAACCTTCGGCTCGGCGGTCATGATCGCGCTGATCGGGACGGGCATCGACATGACAGTGCCTCAGAGCTCAACGCTAGCCACCCAGGATACGGCATCCGATGCCGCACGGCGGAATTTTGCCGAAACTTTCGGACGTGTGGCCGACCGGACGATCCAGCGGAACATGGACGTGCAACCGACGTTGCAGATCCGGCCTGGATATAAATTTAACGTACTTGTGGATCAGGATATGGTGTTCCCGGGTCAGTACCGTTGAAATATAAAGTCCCGGTAAATCTCAATTCCAACATAAGCAGAAACGACGAGAGGACCGCCTAAGAGGTCGCATCTCAATCTCCTTATTTCGCGAGAGCAGCTATTTGCTTCTTCACGGCGGCGGGTTCTTACCGTCTCAGCGAATATGACGGGCTGCGGTTCTTTTTGGGGATCTTAGTTGATGATTTCGCATGTATCGGGGTGAGCGAAGGCGATGGCAGAGCTATAAGAACGGAAGACAGCATGAACCCTCTTCCTATAATCAAACAAACCAAGCGGAGATAAGCGATAAAGCGGCTGCAAAAAGCGGGAGCGGTACGACGGCTGCCAGCCTGATGCCGACAAAACGGCGCCCCATCAGCGGCAGTTCGTAAGTTAGGATGCGGTGGATGGCGAAAACCGACCAGCTCGTCAGGCACGCGATCATCTGCGGTTCGCCGGCACCCATCTGGAGCATTGCAAAGCTGATCGGATAAGCGACCATTGGCCCACCGGGGATGAAGCCGCCAAGAAGGCTGGCAAGGATCACACCGGTTATGCCGCTTTCCCGACCGATGGCGGCCGAAATTAGTTCCGCAGGCAGAAGGCGGCTGACAAAAGCGGCGATCAGCAGGCCAAAGGGCAGGCTGATGAAAACATTGCCGGCTTGGCTGCGAACATTGGTGATGAGGACCGGCAGCTTTTCCGGGTGGCAGATGGCGATGAGACCGACAAGCGCCACAGCAATGAGGGCGAGAAGAAGTGTTCCGCTGTCGATGATCATGATTTGGCTCCCAGCGGATATCGGGCTGCGATCGCCCTTGCGGCATAACCAGCCAGAAGCGGCAGGGGCACGCTCACCATGAAACGAAGCATGGCAAAGTCGAAACCGAGCATGGGAATTTCCCAGATGACCAGCCGGCTGACACTGCTGGCTGCCCAGGCGGTTAGGAAAGCGATCAGCGCGCCGATATCAGCCCCTGCCTTGGAAAGGCTGAGAACCAGTGGAAACGAGGCATAAGGTCCGCCGGGCGTGATCATGCCGAGCGTGCCGGCAATCAGAAGTCCGCTGAAGCCCGATTCCGCGCTCAGCCAGCGCGCCACCTTGTCCTTGGGAACCAGCATGCCCACGGCAGAGGCAATCACCAGCCCGAGCGCCAGTTCCACCAGTAGCGCGACCAGCTGCCCCCAGGCATCGTTTACGCCTGTCTTCACCGCATCACCGCCGCGCAAAAAATAGCAGATTGCGGCGGCAAGAACGGTGATGGAAAGGTAGATGGCAAAGCTGCGCAGGTTTTTGTGCGCTTTCCCTTTGGCTTTCAGCGCGTGCGCGACCGGACTTTCACTGGCGGACATTTCAGGCTCCGTAAAGGGCATGCGTGAAGCCTGGCCTGGCTCCACGCGGCATGTCGTAAGGTGCTTTTTGAATAGTGACCGCGGATCAGTCTGCGCCCTGCGCCACGGCGCGGGCCGGATCGGCCGTCCATGCGGAGAATGAACCGACGAACAGTTTTGCGTCGATCCCGGCGGAACGCAGCGCCAGTGTTTCCAGTGCGCCGCCTACGCCGCCGCCGCAATAGACTCCGATCGGTTCACCGCTTGCCGCGCCATTGGCTTCAAGCGTATCGCGGATTGCATCGGGCGTGAGGAAACGACCGTCGGCATCGAGGAACTTGCTCGACGGCAGGCTTTTAGCACCGGGAATGTGGCCGCTGCGGGCTGAGCCATCACCGGCAAACGCGTCTGCGCCGCGGGCATCGAATACCTTGGCACCACTGTCGATATAGCCGGCAATCTCGTCGGCGGTGAGCGTCGGCAGATGATCCACTGTGTCGATGACGAAAGTGCCGCCGCCGATCTTCGGTTCCATCGTGCCGGTGGCGCCGCCAGCGGCTTTCCAGGCGGGAAGGCCGCCGTCGAGGTAAACCACGTCGGCAAAACCGGCCCAGCGCAGTACGAACCATGCACGGGCCGCTGCCGCAGGCGTGGCGCGCGTATAAACCACCACGGTCGTCTGCGGAGTGATACCCCATTGCTCGATGTTTTTCTGCAGATCGGCAGGGGTAGGTAGTGGGCGCGAACCGGCCAGTCCGCCGCCCTTGCTCTGTAGCTGAGTTTTCAGGTCGACGAAATGCGCGCCGTCGATGTGGTCGGCGTCATATTCGGCTCTGAGGTCCTGTTGTTTGGGGCTGAAGCGTACGTCCAGAAAGACGACATGTCGACCTGCCGCAATGCGGGCAAGCGTGTCTTCGGCGGAAATGATGTTTGCGGAAAATGCGGCGGTCAGTTCTGTCATAATCGTCAGCCTTGCTGGTTTTTGTCGAGACCGAGATGGCCGACGAGGGTGGAGCTTTCATATTCGGTGCGGAAAATGCCACGACGCTGCAATTCGGGAACGACCAGATCGACGAAGGCCGCCAGCGGTTGCGGCGAATAGGGCGGGAAGACTTTCACGCCATCGAATTCGCGGTTTTCGAAGCGCTCCTCGATCCAATTCGCGACATCGCGGCCGCTGCCCACGACCGGTGCCTGATTGCCGGGGAAGTTGGCGATATAGTTGTGCAGGTCGCGGAAAGTGACATGTTCCCAGTCGCCATAGGCATCGAGCGCCAGTTCCAGCGCCCAGAGCTTTTCCGCCGCCTGTCCCGGCTGGCCGTGCAGATGCGCCGGCTGTTTGGCAACCTCGGCCTTCAGCTTGGCGTAATCAATCACGTCCAGCACCTTTTCGCCCGGAGCCGGTGTGCCGAATTCAAGGGCAAGGAAACCGGCCACGGCTTTCGGGGCGTATTCGTTCAGCGTGAAGTTCTGGACTTCTCGATATTTGTCGCGGGCACCGCGCGTGGTTTCTTCCACGAAGAATGTGAAGCCCGGCAGGATCAACTGGTCGCTTTCCTGGCGGCCATATTTCGGCAGGCGGCCCTTGATGTCGTTGTAATAGGCCTCGTTCCAATCGCGGCCGCGATAGGGGCTAAAACGGATATCGGCATATTTCGCGCCGAGCTCGAAGGATTCCTCGCTGGTGCCGGCGTGAATGACCGGGATGCGGCCCTGCGGCGGTGGCGGGATGTTCAGCGGTCCGCGTACGGAAAAATATTTGCCCTCGTGGTCGATGCGGTGACCCTTGGCGGGATCGAGAAAAATGCCGCGTTCGCGGTCGTCGACCAGCCAGTCCGGGTCCCAGCTGCCGGTCAGCGCGTTGAAGACCTGCAGGAACTCGTCGGCATGGGCGTACTTTTCTGCTGCCTGTGGATGTTCGGCGCGGGAGAAGTTTTTCGCGGCATCCGTGCCGGCAACACCGGTCACTACGTTGAGGCCGGTACGGCCGCCGCTCAGGTGATCGAGCGAAACGATGGCGCGCGCGGTATTATAGGGATCGGAATAGGTGATATTGATGGTAACGACGATGCCGATCTTCTTGGTCAGCGCCGCGGCATAACCGCCAAGCGCGTAACCTTCGATCTTGAAAACTTCGTTGCCATTGGCGCGGGCCGCTTCTGGATCGCTTTTGACGGCATTGCCGATGAAATAATAATCGAACAGGCCGCGTTCAGCCGTGCGGATCGTATCGGCCATAAAGGCAGGATCGACCGTGCCGGTATTGCTGGCTTCCGGCAGGCGCCAGGCCGTCCGGTGGTGCCCGGTCGGCCAGATCGAGTAACCGATTTTCAATTGCCGTTTGTTGCTGGTCATGGGGTCTTCTTTCGTCATGGCGCCGCAGTTCGCCCAGCCGTTAAGGCCGGCCGAGGAACCGGTGTCCATCAATGAGGGATAAGGTTTATTGCGCGGTCGGGAGCAGGTAGTCGGCGATGGAGATCTTGTCCGCCACCTGATCGGGCGCGGCGGCCACGCCGGAATCGATCCATTCCTGGGTCGCGGCGGTATTCACCGGTCCTGCCACATATTTCGCCGTGGTCAGAAAGGCGAGGTTCTTGAGCTTTTGCGGATCGCCAGCGGAAAGCTCTTCGAAATCGACCTTGTCGAACTGTTTGGCCAGTTCCACTCGGCGCTTCTGGTCCAGCCCGTTAAACCAGGTGGCGAACTCGCGATAGGCCTCGGCAAAACTTTTGGTTGTGTCCTCGTTCTCCCTGGCCCAGTCGCCGGTCGTCCACCAGCCGGCCTGCACGGCCTGCGGGTTCTGGTATTTCGACGTGTCGGGGTCGACGATCGGACGGAACTTGTAGCCTTCGCCCACACCGTCATTGAGATAGGCGACCTGGAAACCGATCGTCTGGATCGCATCGACGGCGCCGTTTTCCAGCGCCTGCGGCAGCGCGCTGACCTGTTTGATGATGCTGAACTTCACGTCCTTCGGATCGGTGTTGTTGCCCTGCAGGAACTTGTAGGCGAAGACCCTGAAGAAAGGCACGCCGCCAAGGCCGAGCGTGCGGCCCTTTAGATCCGCCACGGTCTTGATGTCGCTATCCTCGCGCACGAGGTAGTTGACCGCCGGACTGGTATGGTTGGCGCCGGCGACAAGCTTGATGTCGAAGCCGTTATGGATGGCGTTGACGCCGGCAAACGTATCCGCATAGGCGATATCGGCACTGCCGCCCTTGGCGGCCGCGATTGTTTCGGTGCCCGTCGCCAACGGAACCAGTTGTGCCTTCAGGCCGTGCTTGGCCAGAAAGCCTTCATGTTCGGCAATCGAGATATTGTAGGTCTGCGCCGTCAGGGCAATCCTGACGGTCTTGAGATCCTGCGCATGAGCATTGGCGGAAACGAAGGCCGTCATTGCGGAGGCGGAGGCAAGGATGAGAATGTCGCGTCTGGTCATGGTCAGCATGGTCATGTCTCTCTGAAAGGAAAAATGGCGGGGTCAGGCGGCGGCAGTGGCGGCTTGCGTTTGCTCCCGCAATGCAGGGGCGACATCGTGCGCCAGAATCTCGATCGCCCGCACCTGGTCCGCTTGCGGCACGGCGCGCCAGTCGATCTGGAAGATGTGGCGGTCATGGCCGATGCGTTCCCGCTGATGCCTCAGCTTGGCCAAGACATGTTCGGCATTGCCAACGATAATGTTGGAGTTGAGGTCGGCCGCGATTTCCTCGAACTGCTCGCGGGTCGGGGCCGGTTTACCGCGGTTGAGGCGCATGTTGGAAACATAGGCCTGGTAATGCGGGAAGAACGTGTCCAGCGCCTTTCGGTGGTCGTCGCCGATATAGGCATGCGCGCTGAGCGCGACTTTCAGACGGTCCTTGTTCCAGCCATTCCGGGCGCCGCTTTCACGATAGGCCGAAACGAACCCGGCGAGCCGGTCGAATTCTGCAGCGGGCGCGCCGGTCTGTACGGAAAGGCCTAGTCTTGCGGCCCGCTCGAAGCTTTCGGCGTTGAGGCCGGTTGTCTGCCAGATGCTCAGATGATCGCCAAAGGCTCGCGGCCAAACATAGAGATCGTTGAGATCTGGCCGGCTCCTGCTTTTAAACGTGACCTTTTCTCCGGCGGCATCGATTGCAGCGATCAGCGAGATCTTGTCATCATAGACCCATTTCTTGTCTTCGTAATCGACCCCGAACAGATCATACGATTCCAGAAAAACACCACTTCCGAGACCAATTTCCGCACGACCGGCGGAAATCTGATCGAGCGTTGCAAACTGTTCATAAAGCCGAACCGGATCGTCTGTCGTCAGCACGATAGTGGCCGTGCCAAGCCTGATCCGCTTGGTGCGGGAGGCGGCGGCGGCAAGCACGGTCGAGCAGGCGCTGACGGAAAAGTCTGGGCGGTGATGTTCGCCTACGCCGTAAAAGTCGAGCCCCAACCGGTCGGCAAGCTCGATCCGCTCCAGAAGGTCGTGCAGGCTGTCATGGGCGGATTGGCGGGTGCCGGTCACCGGGTGCGGGTAGGTGTCGCCGAAGCTGAAAATACCGATTTCGAACATGATGCTGATAAACTCTAGTTGGCGTCCGGGGCCGCACCGCGTCGACGCGAAATGTGGCTCTCCAAAGCAAGGAAGATGGCGTTGATGATGTATCCGACGGCGGCGACGAGAACGGTGGCGGCCAGAAGCTTGCGAATGTTGAAGGCCTGCTGGGCCTCGAGAATGTAATAACCGATGCCGTCATTACCGGCGACCATGCCGACCACGACCGACATCATCAGTGAAGTGCCGAGCGCCTGGCGCATGCCAACCAGAATGAAGGGCATGGCGGCCGGAAGGGCGACTTCCCATTGTGTCGCCCACCAGCTTAGGCGGAAGGTCTGCGCCGTTTCCTTGAGCGTGCGCGACAAGCTGCGCGCCCCTGCATAAGATGTCATCAACAGCGGAAAGATCGCCGAAAGAAGGAAGACGAGGATCTTCATCAGGTCTCCGACACCGAAGAACAGGATGAGGACCGGTATGATGGCCGTGGTCGGCTTGGCGCGGGCAATCTCTACCACCGGTTCCAGAAGCGCCCATATAATTCGGACACGGCCCATCAGAAAGCCCAGACCGATGCCAATCGGCGCTGCGATCACGAAACCGATGGCAAGCAGATAAAGCGTGTCGATAAGTGGCCAGAGCAGATCGCCGCCCCAGAGTTCGATCGCCAACGTCTGGCCGATGAGGAGAGGCGATGAGACAGTTGGATTGAATTTAATCCAGGAAAAGAGCTGCCATGTAGCCAGCAGACCCGCAAGCACCGTCCAGCCGAAGGCGCGGCTGGCGAAGAACGGCGGTAGGCTTCTACTGCGGGCCCTTTTGGTGAGACCTGGATCGATTGTATCGATTTTCGATTTCCGGTTTCCGCTTTTGGCAGCGGAGCCGCCGACAGCGTCGAAAAAGCTCATTGCACTCCCTCCAGAATCAGCTGCAGGGTTTCACGCCGCAAGCGCAGGAATTCGGGAAGTTCGCGGGTCGCCACCTGTTCGCGAGGCCTTGGCAGGGACACGTCGATATCGCGGACGATACCTTTGCCGCCTTCCTTCATGACGATCACCCGGTCAGCGAGATAAAGCGCCTCGTCGATGTCATGCGTCACAAAAACGATGGTGATACGGCGCTCCTGCCAGATGCGGAGCAGCAGATCCTGCATATTGGAACGGCTGAGCGCATCGATAGCGCTGAAGGGTTCATCGAGAAGTAGGATGTCCGGCCCCGATGCCAACGCGCGGGCAATGGCAAGCCGCTGCTGCATGCCGCCGGAAAGCTCGGAGGGATATAGCGCCGCCGTCCCCGGTAGGCCGACTTCGGAAAGATAGGACGTGATCAGCGCAGTACGGTCGGCTGGCTTCTGTCCGATATTATTGTCGGAAGCGGTGCCGCGGAAGGCATGTCGCAGCCCAAACTCCACATTCGCGCCGACGCTCAGCCAAGGCAGTAGGGACTCGCCGTAGCTCTGGAACACATAACGCACGCTTTCCACGCCAGCATCATGCTCCCAATGCAGCCGACCGCTACTTGGATTCTCCAGCCCGGCAAGCATACGCAATAGGGTGGATTTTCCGCAGCCGGAACGCCCTACGATGGCGACGAAGGATTCACGGACAATATCGAGATCCACTGGTTCGAGCGCCCGTACCGTATTGCCGGAGCTTGAACTATAATCCTTCGCAAGCCGCTCGATACGGATGGCAGGTTTGGTATTCGTTTGCGGCGTGGATGAGGTGTAATAGCTCATGGCCGGCCCCCGGCTACGCCATTGCTCCTGCAAATATAGATGGTGGCCGCAGCCGCATGCGCTATCTTCATGAAGCCCTGTACCATTGTCATTGCCGCAATCTCTTTCATAGTATATAAATCTGGTGGATTTAATAAATTATAATTATAATTAGAGAAGCGCGATTTTTTTGAATATCGCGGCGCAGCGAGCAAATTTTTCTATGGCGGGATTTAGCGAGGCGTGCTGCTAACCTGCAGAGGCAGACGTCACTCGCGAGCTGTGCGTTCTTTTGCTGCGTGAAGAATTGATAGGTTGGCGTGTCGGATGTTATCCGAGCTCCAACGGCGCTTCGGGATCGTTTATCCAGTCGAGAAGAGATCCGTCATATTCACGTGTGTTGGTATAGCCGATCGTCGCCAGTGCCAGCGCGCCGAGCGTGGAGGCTATGCCGCCGCCACAATAGGTAACAATGAGGCGCCCATCCAGCGGTACAGCTTCGGAAAAGGCGCGGCGTAGGGACTCGGTATTGCGCAACGTGTTGTCCTTGGCATCCAGCAGTTCGGTGAAAGGCAGGTTAACGCTGCCGGGAATATGTCCGGCGCGGCTTCGCACCGATACGGTGCCGGCATAATCATCCGGCTTCAGCAAGCAGATAAGAGAAGCCGTTTGCATTCCACGAACTATATCATTGATTTCGTTTCTAAATGCGACAAACTCGTCATGTCCTTTCGACAGGTATGGCGCCGGCTTGAAGGGTGAAGGAGATGTGGTTTCGACGGGCCGCTCCTCACGGCTGTATTTTTTGAAACCGCCGTCGAGGACGCTGACATTGTGGTGCCCGAAGCTTCGAAACACCCACCAAAGCCGCGAAGCCCATTGGCCGGCCAGCCGGTCATAGATGATCACATGCGTGTGCGGGCCAATCCCGAGGGCGCCTGCGGCGGCATCGAACTGATCGCGCGTCGGGCGCGTGAACGGCAGGGATGCATTCGGGTCGGAAAACTGTTCGAAGAGATCCGCGAAACGGGCGTTGGGAATACGACCTTCCGACAGAAATTCGGAGCGACCGCTGCGGAATTTTGAACCCGGCGAAGTGGCAGTACCCCTTTCGAGATAGACGCTCGATTCGAGAATAACGATGTCGCCGTTATCCAGATGGTCGCCCAGCCAAACCGTAGAAACGATCGGGAATGTGGTCTGCATAGCGACGGCATCTCCTTACTAGAGGTGAAGAGAACGGTAACGGACTTTACACGACTCCCAAAAATTATAATAATAATTCTATTCGGTTTGCCGGACCAAGCAAGGCTTTGTGAGGCAGTTGGGTGTTTTATCGAGCCGTCGTTGATGAGATTTCGAAATTGGATATGAAGGATCGGGATTTGTTTTCGGCGAAACGCTATCCAGGTGATGTTCGGTTGAAAGCGATGGCGGCAGTCGATATGCGGCGTCTGAAAAAGCCGACGGATCGCACCATCTTTCGCGAAGTGGCCGAAGAATTCGGCATTGGCGAGCAATCCCTTCGTCTCTGGGTCAAGAAACACGATGCCGATAGCCGCAAGGGCGCTGTCGAGGAACTGCCGAGGGATGACACAGCTCCGCGTGATGATGAATTGGCCGCGGCCACGTTGGAAGCGGAAGTTCGCACGCTGCGCAGAAAGGTCGAAAAATTGCAGGCGGAGAACGACGTGCTGAAGCGCGCTTTCGTCGTGTTTTCATCGGAATGGGAAAAATGACTTTGACTGAAAATACTTACTGAAGGTCAGCGTTCTGTTCCTTTCAAGGCGAAGTGATAACTTCGCGCGAAACCCTAGTGCCCACGTGGTCGAGATTTATTCGCCGGCGACGGCATGCTAAGACGATGGGATGAACAGGGAAACCAGACAGGAACGGCTTGCTCACGCTCTTGGCCGCATGCTTCAGGCAGCGGAAGATGCAATGGAATCTGCAGCTCGCCAAGGCAAGATGCACCCCACGGATCTGAGATGCATCTCACTGCTGCAATCGTCAACAACGCCGGTCAGCCCAAAGGAAATCATAAAGATCCTTGGTCTAACCTCGGGTTCCGGGACAGCACTGTTTGATCGGTTGGAAAAACTGGGGTTCACAACGAGAATTCCTAATGCTGACGATAGGCGGAGCGTCCTGATAGAACTCGACCATGTGGCAGCCAAAGCTCCTCTCGCGCTACTGGGCGATCTGCGGGAGCGTTATCGACAGGTCACCGAACGGTTTTCAGACGGGGAACTTGACATCATAGCTGACTATCTCGAGGCCATTTCCAAGCTTAGGCCGTCGGCGGATTACGATCAGTCTTAAAGTCCGCTACCGACGCGGCTGCCAAACGTGGCTTCGGCATGACATCCCGGCGACATTTCCTCGCACGATGTCATGCCGATTATCTATACTGTCATCCACTTGCCGTTGATGGCGTCCGCGAGTGTGTCTGGTATCGTACGGCAGATGACGGCATTTGACCGCCACCTGCCGACGCGCCATCCGAGGATGGTCGATCGGACGCTATTCGATCGCGCCTCGGAAAGGAGCATTCAACGGGCAAGAGCAAGTTTCTCGGTCTTCGTGCTCCAAAGATCGCTGGCATCGCCCGCCTCGTTCACTGCACCGAGCTCTAGAAGTTCGGCGATGACCTCATCGGAGTAGCCGGATTGCCGAAGAATCGTGACGGTATGCTCGCCAAGCAGGGGAGGCGGGGCCTCGCGTCCTTGGTCGCTGACGGCCGCCGATACGGGGAAGTCGGGTGCGTCGAACTTAAAGGAGGCAAATGGGAGGGTCGAATACTTCGGCGGGTTCTTCGCCTGATCTGCGTCGAGGACTTTGTCTCCCGGAAGCACCTCCGTATGCCCCACGCCCGCAGCATTAAGCTTGGCCGCAAGTCCCGCATAGTTCCTGGCCCTGACCGCACCGGCAACTACGTCCTCGACAACCTGCCTGTTCTTGCGCCGCTGCCGAAGTGTCGCGAGTTCGGGATCTGCTTCGAGTTCCGTAGCAAGGCAGAACCTTCGCCAATGCTCGTCCGTGAGCATGACCAGGTAGACCCATCGGTCGTCGGCGGTCTCGTACGCGCCGTAACCGGGCATGCTGAATTCCGGCGATGGTTCCTGTTCCGGCTTGCCGGTGATCTGGGACTTGAGCTGGATGCCGAGGAGTTCCCTAGCGGCGATGTGCAGTCCGGTCTCGTAGAGGCCGAGTTCGATGTTTCTGCGCTCAGGCGACGCGGTGGCGTCGAGCAGAGCGGAAAGCACACCGATGACGGCGTAACAGCCCGCGAACTGGTCGTGGTAGGACGGTCCGAGCCGCGACGGCTTGCCTGTCGAGCGGTTCGTGAACATGACGCCGGTGGCGGCTTCGGCTATCGGATTAGATGCGATATCCTCAGATTGAGGTCCGGCTCCGTAACCTTTGATGTGGCAGTAGACGATTCCAGGCTTGATTGCTTCGCAGTCCTGAAACGTGACCTTCATCTTGCGAGCCGCGCCTGGGGAGAGATTGTGTAGGACTATGTCAGCTCCTGCGACGAGGTCGCGAAAGACGCGCCCACCGTCGTTCGACTGCAGGTCCAGGCAGATGCTGCGCTTGCCTCTGTTGTAAGCGATGTAGGTCCCGCTCGGACCGCCTCTGACGAGCTTGCGAGTGGTCTCCCCGCCCGGGGGTTCGATCTTTATGACCGTCGCTCCCAGTTGCTGAAGAATGTGTGTCGCGAACGGAGCCGCAATCATGCTTCCTAGTTCGAGAACAGTTCGTCCTGACAATACGCCGCCCATTGGTTCCTCCCGATTTTGACCAACAATAATGCATTTTATATCATGCACAAGTCGATTGTTACTCCGACAAGCCATGCGGACGACAAGAGCCAACTAAAACATTGATAATACGAGATAATAGCGCTGCATTGATAATCTTCACGACTTGCTATCTCTGCTAATCTGTCTTGATGATCAAGGAATTGCTGCGCTGCATAATGCATTTTACGTTGACCGTATTCCTGTCATGCCCTACGGTCCCGTTGCAAATTGATCGTGGGAGGATCGAGATGTTTCCAGGTATCGTTAGACTGGCCCGTGTGGCCGCAGGCGTCGTTGCATTGGGATTGGCGGGATCCACCGCGGTACTCGCGCAGACGAAGGGGATAGACACCGAGGCGAAGGTCGTCACGGTCGGCGCGTTTACACCCGTCACAGGGCCCGTGCCGTTCTATTCCGTGCTTACCCATGCCGCCGATGCCTACTTCAAGCACTTGAATGAGAACGGCGGGGTCAGAGGGTGGAAGGTCAACTACATCACTTATGACGACGGTTACGATCCGGCACGCAGCGTCGCGGTGAGCCGCAAGCTCGTCGAAGACGACGGTGCCTTCGCGCTGGCGGCTCCGGTCGGGACGGCCACCAACGTGGCGGCCATACCTTACGCCAGGGAGAAGAACATCCCGATGATCGGTCCGATCGGTGGCGCCAGCGCCTTCTTTGTTGAGCCCAACGTATTTCCGCTTCTGCCGGACTACGGCTGGTCGGCAGCTTCAAACGTCGATTACGCCGTCAAGGATCTCGGCCTCAAGAAAATCGCGCTCCTCTGGGAGAACGACGAACTCGGGAAATCGGCGAAGCGTGGTTTCGACCTCTACATGAAGGAACTAGGTCTCCAGCCCGCCGAATCGGTGCCGTTCGATGTCAAGACAACCAGCTTCAGCCCACACATCCGTCGTGTGGCGAATTCCGGGGCGGAAGCCGTCATCCTTTTCGGGTCCAACGCAAATCTTGCGGCGGCGCTCAAGGCCGCGGATCTGCAAGCGCTCGAAGTGAAATGGTTTGCGCCGTTCTTCACCGCCGATCCTTCTACGGTCAAGCTGGCTGGCGATCTCCTTGATGGAACGTATTTCTCGTCCTGGCTTCTTCCGGTGAGCAGCGAGGAGCCGGACGTGAAGGCATACCGAGAATCCGTCGCGAAGCACTATCCTGGCGATCCGATCGGCGTCTTCGGTCTTAATGGCTGGAGCAATGCGGCATTGTTCGCGAAAGGTTTCGAAGCGTTGCTGGACAGCGGCAAGCCGTTGACCGGGGAAAACCTGATCACGGCGCTTGAAACCTTGAACAACGCCGCAGTGGGAGGAGCACAAGGCGTGTCGTTCAAGGCAGGGGATCACCGCGGAACACGCCAGGAAGGCATCATCCAGGCGAAGGACGGCAAGTTCGAACTCGTGCGTGAGTTTCGTCCCTATCCCACTGCCGTCTTCGACGCGCCAGCTCAATGAGCTCCTGTTCATCAAGTCGCCTCCGTCTCCATCGGGCGGGGGCCAACGCCACGCATGAAGGAGCCTTTGATGAATATACCGATCAGTGCCCCCGCGCGTCTCGACGGGCGCGTCGCCCTTATAACGGGCGCCACCGGCGGAATTGGGAAGGCGACAGCGCTCGCACTCGCGGAGGCCGGCGCCAAGGTGATTGCAACCGATCTCGCCGAAAGTTCGGATTTCGGACATCCGGCCATTGAGTACGTGAGGTACGACGTCACTTCATCGGCGCAGACCAAAGAGGTGGTCGACGATGTTGTCCGCCGTTACGGACAGCTCGACGTATTGGTCCTGTGCGCGGGTACGATTACCCATAAGCCGCTGACGGAATCCACGGACGAGGAGTGGCGTACGATCCTCGACGTCAATCTTATGGGCGTCGTCAATCCCGTCCGGGAAATCTATCCCATCATGGCGGAGAAGGGCGGCGGCAAGATTGTCGCGCTTGGCTCAATCGCTGCGAAGATCGGTGGTGTAGCATCCGGCCCGGCCTATGTGGCCGCCAAGTCCGCCGTGCACGGTCTGATGAAATGGGTCGCCAAGTCGGGTGCCGCGAAGGGCGTCTATGCCAGCGTCATCGCACCTGGTCCGGTCGAGACGCCGATGTGGAACACGGTGACGCAGCGCGCCGCGCCATCGGCGAACGGCAACGTGCCGCTTGGCAGGTACGGGCAGCCGGAAGACATCGCCCAGGCCATCCTTTTCCTCTGCTCGCCCGCATCGAACTGGATCACCGGAACGGTGCTCGATGTGAATGGCGGCATGTTGATGGATTGAATCAATGACAGACTCACCTACCATAGGTTTCATCGGGCTCGGCGTTATGGGAGGCCCCATGTGCCGCAACGTAGTCCTCAAGCATGCGGGTCGAGTCATCGGCTTCGACATGAACGACCAGGCATTTTCAATCCTCAATGACACGAAGGGCGAACGCGCTGCGTCAGTGTCGGCTCTGTCCGTACACTCCGACTTTGTTTTGCTTTCGCTTCCAGGTGGGCCTCAGGTCAAGGCAGTCGCCGCGGAGGTTGCCCGGCACGCAAAGCCAGGCACGACGATTGTGGATCTATCAACTACGCCTGTTGCTCTTGCGAGGGAGGTCGCAGAGTTCCTCGCAACCCAGGACATTTACTTCGCCGACGCCCCGGTTGCGCGCACCCGCGAAGCGGCCAAGCGCGGCGAGCTCAGCATCATGGTGGGGGCGGCCCCTCAGGTCTTCGAGCGCATCAATCCCATCCTGGACTACATGGCGACCGACATCACTCACGGTGGAGACGTCGGTGCAGGCCAGGTGCTCAAGCTGGTGAACAACATGCTCGTGTTCGAACACGTCGTGACGCTTGCCGAAATGATCGTTCTCGGCGAGCGGGCAGGGGTGAAGGCCGAAACTCTACTCGATGCCGTTTCAAAGGGGTCGGGCGACAGCTTCGTCCTGCGAAACCACGGTCGAAAGTCCATGCTGCCGAGAGACTTTCCCGAACGCTCGTTCCCTCCGGAATACGTTCTCAAGGATATAGACTACGTCTTCCAGCTTGCAGCCGAGACCGGAGTTCCGATCAAGGCCGCCGAGACCGTGCGCCGCTACTATGAGATGGCGGTGGAGAAGGGGCTGGGCGGGCGATACTTTCCGGGTGTGATCCGCCTCGTCGAAGATGGCAGCATGTCGGAGGGCAGCAAATGAGCTGGCTTTATGACTTCACCCTCGATCTCTTCCCCCTCATGTGGTCGGGCGTGGTCACGGGCTGCCTCTACGCGCTTGGTGCCCTTGGTCTCGTCATGATCTTCAAGAGCTCGCGCGTCGTCAATTTCTCGCACGGCAACATCGCGGGGCTGGCCGCCTTCCTCATCTACGGTTTCTCGAGCGGAACGCTTCTTAGCCTCTCCTGGGGCAGCGCGGTGCTGCTTGCCGTCCTGATCGTCGTGGCGATCGCTTTCCTGAGTTATGCGATCATCGCTCCCATCATGGGTGCATCTGACCTCACGGCAACGATCACAACGCTCGGGATCGGCCTCATCGCCCAGGGCATCACGCTGCTCGTCTTCGGGGCCGACATCGTGCCTCTCGACCTGCCGCTTCCTCGATTCAGCGCCTCGATCCTCGGCCTGCGCATCACGGGTTACGATCTCACGGTTCTGGCGGTTGCCGTCGCAACGATCGTCGCGCTCTTTCTGGTGATCGACTACACCAAGCTGGGTGTGGCGTTCCGGGCGATCTCGGCCAATCCCGTTGCCGCTGAGATCTGCGGTCTGAACCTGCGCTCGATCCATCTGTTTGCATGGATCGTATCGGCCGTGCTGGGCGTGATCGGCGCGCTGCTGATCGTCCCGACGACGTTCCTCAGCTCGACGACGGTTGCAACATTCATGCTGCAGGCCTTCGCTGCTGCGGTTCTGGGAGGTTTCGGCAGTCTACCGGGAGCGCTGGTGGGAGGTATCCTCATCGGCATCCTCATGAACCTGTTCACCTTCTATGTCTCGCCGGAGTTCACGAACACGTTCCTGCTCGTTGTCATGCTCTTCGCCTTGAATATTTTCCCGAACGGCCTCTTCGCCAGGGCAGGAGGCACCCGTGTCTGAGAGCGCCATATCTCTCCGGGAGCAACGCTCCGACGCGACCACGTTCAGGTCGATGATGAGCCAGGGCCGCGTCGACGCGGTCGTGCTGACCGTTCTGCTCATCCTGCCCTTCCTCATCTCCGGATCCTGGAACTACGCACTCGGCTTATGTTTCGCCAACAGCATCGGCGTCCTGGCTGTCAGCGTACTCGTCCGCTACGGGGGAGAAGTATCCATCGGTCACAGCTTCTTTGCAGCCATCGGCGCTTACTCGGTGGCGATCCTCGAAACGCATCTCGGCCTGCCGCTCGTCGTGTCGCTTCCGGTCGCCGTGTTCGCGGGTACGCTGTTCGGCATCCTCTTCGCCTGGCCGTCCCGCCGTCTTTCGGGCATCTACCTCGCGGTCTCGACCATGGCACTGGCGCTCGCCTTGCCGGAGATCATCATCAGTGCCGACCGCTGGACGGGCGGGTTCGAAGGGCTCTACGTCTCAAAACCACTCATTCCCGGGTTGCCGATCGAGCCGCAGCGATACTACGTGACCCTGATCGTACTGGCTGCAGTCGTCTACGCGCTCGTCCAGTTGCGGCAGTCGAGGCAGGGGCGGGCGCTGCTGCTGGCACGGACGCATTCGGCTGCTGCGGAGGCTTTCGGAACTCGTCGAGCCTGGGCACGTGTGAGTGTCATGGGCATCAGCGGCGGGATCGCCGCGATCTCCGGCGCAATGCTCGCCTTTGGAAGCTCGGCGGTCTCGCCCACAGGATATACGTTCTGGTCGTCGATCTTCCTCCTCGTCGGATCGGTTGTCAGCTTCTATGGACTGACACTCACGCGAGCGTTGATCGGCGGCGCCTTCCTCACGCTCATCCCTCAATTCCTGTCCGGTTCGGGTGCCTGGATTCCGGTGTTCTACGGCGTCGCTCTGATCGCGGTGGTGCTGTTGGGGCATTTCTCACCCCGGATCGCAGAACTGGTCGCAAGACGGCGGGGAGCCAAGTGATGGACACACCAACGAGATCACTCAAGGGCGAGAGGATCGCGCTCTCGTTCGGCGGGATCAAGGTTCTGCGCGGGCTCGATGTCGAGTTCCGATCAGGCGAGATCACTGGTCTGATCGGCCCGAATGGGGCGGGCAAGACCAGCCTGTTCAACTGCCTCACGGGAGCCTACCAGCCGCAGGGAGGCTCGATCATGTACGACGGCAATCCGCTCGACGGGCTGTCCCCGGCTGCACGAGCATCGCGCGGCGTCGTGCGCAGCTTCCAGACGGTCGCGCTATGTCCGGACCTCACCGTCATCGAGAACGTCATGATGGGGCTCGCCCGCAACTATCACGCAGGCTGGGCCAGTGCCTTCCTGCCATTGGGGAGGGGCCGCAAGGAAACCGCCGAGATGAGACAGGCGGCGGTGGGTGCTCTTTCCAGTCTGGGGCTGGCCGACGCGGCTGACCTCTTCCCGCAGCATTTGCCGCCAGGGATGCAGCGACTGGTCGAGATCGGCCGCGCCGTCGTTGGCAAACCCTCTGTTCTGCTTCTCGACGAGCCTGCAGCGGGGCTCAACAACGCGGAGACGCGAGACCTGACGCGCACATTGCGGACCCTCGCCTCTCCGGAACTCGTCATGGTCGTGGTTGAGCATGACATGGATCTCGTCATGTCGCTCTGCGATCGGATCTACGTGATTAACTTTGGTGAGGTGATCGCCTGCGGACCGCCTGATGCGGTGCGTAGCAATGAACGAGTGGTTTCCGTCTACCTAGGGAGTGACGATGACTAACCTTCTCTCCGTCAGAAATCTTTCGGTCTTCTATGGCTCGGGAGCGCAGGCCGTAGAGAATGTGAACTTCGACGTGGCGTCGGCAAAGGTCACGGCGCTCTTGGGCGCCAACGGTGCCGGGAAGTCCTCCATCATGCAGGCGGTGGCCGGGTTGATCCCGTCAAAAGGCCAGATCCTTTTCGAAGGCGAGGAAGTCGGCACGCTGCCGACGCGTGAACGGGTCAGGCGAGGCATCGTCTATGTCCCGGAGCGGCGGGAAATAGTCGGTGACCTCAGCGTCCGCGAAAATCTCGTGCTCGGCGGCTATCAAGCTTCATCCGGAGAACGTCGCACGCGGATGGACGCGATTCTGGAGCTATTCCCCGAGATCGCCAACAAGCTGAACGGCGGCGCATGGCGTCTGAGTGGCGGCGAGCAGCAGATGCTGGCGATCGGGCGCGGCCTGATGTCGGCGCCACGGCTCCTGCTCCTTGATGAGCCGTCGCTGGGCCTCGCTCCGCTTCTCGTCCGACGCGTGTTCGAAAGGCTGGGTGCGATACGGGGTGGTGGGGATCTGGCGATCGTTCTCGTCGAGCAGAACCTCAGGATGACGATGCGCCTCTGCGACGAGCTGCATTTCCTGCGAGGCGGCCGCATCGTCGGATATCGCCGCACCGAAGAACTGCAGGATGAAGCCGCACGGCAGCAGGCGATCGACGCATATCTCGGTGCAACATCGGTTGGGGAGGTTGGTGATGACAAAGCACATGCCTGACGTGACGGCCATGGCTAAAGCTGAGGTGCTCTGGGAAATCCACGCGATCCGCTACGGCACCAACCAGCGCCGCACGCGAGGAGAGAATTTCATCCTCGAGAAGCGGCCCGCCGAGATCATGCCGATGGATTTCTACTGCTGGGTCCTGCGATCCTCCGACAGGGTGATCGTGGTGGACACAGGGATGGACGCTGAAAAGGCCGCGCGGCACGGCCATCACATCGAACACAGTCCCGTCGAAATCTGGCGATCGCTCGGCATCGATCCGTCAACGGTCGCCACTGCGATCCTGACACATGCCCACTACGACCACCTCGGTCATCTGGATGCGCTCGATAAGGCGCATTTCCACATGCAGGCTGAAGAGATGAACTACGTCACGGGCCCATGGATGCAGCGGCCCTGGTTCCGCCGGGCATACGAGCCCGACGAGATTTCGCGCCTCGTCCATCTGCTCCATTCCGATCGACTGAACCTTCATGGTCGCGATCAGGAGATCGCCGACGGCGTGTCCGTCCACTGGGTGGGTGGCCACTGCGCCGGGCAGGAGATCGTGCGCGTCCGGACTGCGCGGGGCTGGGTTGTTCTGGCTTCCGACGCACTCCACTACTACGAGGAATACGAGCGCGGCATTCCGTTCTCCGTCGCCTTCAACCTGTCCGACATGATTTCCGGGCACGAACGAATCCGCGAACTCGCTGACAGCGACGACCACGTCGTCCCGGCCCACGACCCCCGTGTCGCACGGATCTATCCGGCATCGGTTGGCCTGCTTGCCGGATCGGTGTTCCGCGTCGATCTGCCGCCTGCGGATGAGAGGTCGCTTCCATGATAGGATATTGCATTGTGCACCATCTCCGGGGTAAGCCGGGTGTGGCATTCGGTCATGAAAGGCATTCGCGTGAAACACCGTACGAAAGAAGAGTTCGTCGCAGACTTCCTGCGGGAAGGCATCATTTCCGGACGCTTTGCACGTGGATCCAAGCTAAAGCAGGCCGAGCTTGCACAGATGATCGGGACGAGCATCACTCCCGTGCGGGAGGCGATCAAGCTTCTCGAGGCGGAAGGATTCGTTCTCGGGGATTCGCATCGGGGCGCGGTCGTTGCACCGTTCGACATGGATGCCACCGAGGAGATCGTCGATTTGCGTGTCACGCTGGAATCGAAACTTGCTCTCGCAGCTTTGAAGCGTTTGACCTCGCAAACCGTCGAGGATCTGCGGGACCTGCAGCAGCAGATCGAAAAGGCGGCAGCCGAAGGAAACCGCGAGGCCGTGCGTCTCATCAACTACCGGTTCCACGAGACCATCTACATGGCCTCGGAACTGCCTCAGACGCTTCAGTTCGTGCGGATCCTGTGGGCGCGCTACCCCTTCGATCTGATCAACAAGCTGGAGAACCGCATCGAAAGAGCGTCGGCCGAGCATCGCGAGATGCTGAGCGCCATTATCGTTCGGGACGAGGCAGCCATGCTCTCCGCGCTTCGAATGCATATTCGTTCCGGGTGGGACGAGTTCAAGGTCGGCTACGCCTCGTAAGGCTTTCGACAAGAGACAACGCCTCCGTCCTCCCGGTACTGACCAACGCCACCACAGTTAAGTCATTCCAGGAGAACCGCTATGGCCGTTGACACGATCCTTCTCGTCATGGACATGATCAATGACCTCGTCCATCCCGATGGGATGGGTGCTAAGACCTACTGCATCAAATGCCGCGAGAGGAACGTCTACGAAAACACGAAGCTGATCATCGACCGCGCGCGGGCAGCCGCAGTGCCGATTGGCTATGTTAGGGTGGGCTTCTCTCCGGATTATCGTGAATGCCCGCCCAATTCACCCGTCTTCTCCAAGGCGCGGAACAATGGGTTCTTCAAGCTCGGGGAGTGGGGAACGGAAGTCTTTGACGGGTTCGCACCGCAGGTCGGAGACATAGACATCATCAAGCACCGGGTCAGCCCTTTCTATGGGACGAAGCTGATGCCGGTTCTCAGCGCGATGGGCATCAAACGTCTGTTGCTGGCGGGTGTGTCGACAAACGGTGTCGTGCAGGCTGCCGCAAGGGAAGGGCACGATCGGGATTTCGAGTGCGTCGTGATCGAGGACTGCTGCGCAGGCGCCACAGACGAGGAGCATGACTACGCCATTGCGGGCGTCCGACGCTTCGCAGCCATTTCAAGCGCCGCAGAGATCACGATCTAGCGCGCTCTATCTCCATGTCTCCGTGTGCCCGGCGTCGCCAGGAAGGCGGAGTCGTGTCTTGTGAAGGTTGTTTGAAATCAATAGGTTATTGAAGCTTCATTGCGGAAATCTTATTGACCAAGATAATATAAAATGCATTATCTTGGTCAACGGTTGCTCGATCGGATGCAAGCGTCGCCAAAATTTTCTGGAGGAAGACATGAACGTTGAGGTAATCGACAAGTCTAAACAGGACGTAGGGGGAGCGCCCGCTGAGGGTCTCATCACGGACGAGGCGGTGGCTGCCGCCCGCGGCATGATCGGACTTCAACTGCGCCCGGAAGGTCCGTACCTGCAGGACGCCACCACCGACACGCTCAGGAACTGGTGCAACGGCATCGGCGACCTGAACCCGCTCTACAGGGAACAGGAATACGGTCGCAATTCCCGGTATGGCGGGCAAGTAGCTCACCCGATGTTCCCGATGGCATTCGGTTGGGTCGGCCGGACTCGTTGGGGCCTTCCGGGGGTTCACGGGTTCTATGCCGGAAACGACTGGGAACTGTTTCGCCACATCCGTCCGGGCGACCGTATCGGCGCCATCGAGCGCGTCGTCGGCGTCGAGGAGAAGGAGAGCAAGTTCTCCGGCCGTCTCGTGCTGCAATATGTCGAAGCGACGTACAGCAACCAGCGTGGCGAGATCGTCGCCCGCGCCCTCGGCACATGCACGCGGCACGAACGCAAGGCCGCCCGTGACGCGGGCAAGTACAAGGACATCGTCACCCACGAATACACGCAGGAGGAATTCGAGAAGATCGACGAGGCTATCCTTAGGGAAGAGGCCCGCATGCGCGGCGCCAATGTCCGGTACTGGGAAGATGTGACCGAGGGCGAGGAACTCGATCCGATCGTCCGCGGCCCGCTGTCGCTCATGGACACGATGGGGTTCCTCGTCGGCTGCGGCCGCGGCCATACCCACGGCGTCGTCTTCAAAGCGGCGATGAAGCATCCGGGCCACTTCTTCCGAAATCCGGAAGCGGGCGGCGGCATCGAATACACCGGGATCGGCCACCATCGTGAATCGACGGCAAAGGAAGTCGGCGTGCCGGGCGTATACGATTACGGCCCGCAGCGCTCCTCCTGGATGGCCTCGCTCGTCACCAACTGGATGGGTGACGCAGCCTTCCTCAAGCGTGTCCGCACCGAAATGCGCCGCTTCAACACCATGGGTGATTCCACCTGGTGCAAGGGCAAGGTCTCCCGCAAGTACGTCAAGGATGGCCACGCGCTCGTCGACCTTGAAATCTGGGGTGAGAACCAGCGTGGCGAAATCACCACGCCGGGTCTTGCCACGGTCATCCTGCCCAGCCGCGATCCCAACATCCCGGTGCATTTCGACGGCGCGAAACTCGATCTCGAGCTTCCGGTCGTCCGGTAAGGGACGCAGTCATGGATACGTCGCTTCCTCTTTCTGGAATCCGATGCGTCGAATGCACGACAGGTGTTGCCGCGGCCTATGCGGGGCGACTTCTGGCGGCGATGGGCGCCGAAGTCATCCTGATCGAACCGTTGGGAGGCTCGCCGGTCAGGAGAGAGCCTCCGTTTTTGGGGCCGGAAAGTGACGAAAGCGCTCTGTTCGCCTACCTTTCAGCAGGGAAGCGTTCCGTTTCGCTTGAGCTCGAAACGGCTCAAGGGGCGTCGGAATTCAAGAGCCTGCTCGAGACAGCGGACATCCTGGTCGAGGATGCGGCGGCGGGCGACAAGAAGCGGCTCGGATTAGATCCCGAAGAGATTTGCGGAACATGGCCCAAGCTCGTCCACCTCTCGGTACTTCCCTTCGGTTCGTACGGTCCGAAATGCGGGTGGATCGGATCCGAACTCAACCTGATCCATTCGGCCGGCGAGGGTTTTCTACTGCCGAACGGCCTGTCGGCCACGCTCTTTCCCGATCGGCCGCCACTCAAGATTGCCGGACATTTCGGCGAGATGCAGGGTGGTGTGGCCGGAGCATTGAGCGCGCTTGCCGCCCTTTGGAGCGGGACCGGACAGTATGTCGATGTGGCCGTCCAGGATGCTAATCTCGCCGTCGGCGCTTTCACCGTCCAGCGTTACGGAGACGGGTCGCTCGAACACAGGCTGGCCCGATCTTTCCGGTATGGCGGCGTAATCGAGTGCCGTGACGGGTACGTCGAACTTCTCACGCTGGAGCAGCGCCAGTGGCACGGCCTCGTGGAACTCATGGGCTATCCCGAATGGGCGCTGGACGCTGCCCTCGAAGATGCCGCCGTCCGCAGCCAGAGAGGCGAGTTCATCAACGGAGAAATCCGCAGATGGGCGTCACGGCATCCGGTGGAGGAGGTCGTCGTGAAGGCACAGCGTCTTGGAGTGCCCATGGCGCGCTACAACACTCCCGAACAGATCCTGTCCGGTCATCATGAGAGCGCACGAGGTTTGTTTGCAGCGGTACCGCTTCCGGACGGAGGCACGTGCAGCGTGCAGTCCGCTCCCTTCCGGTTCGACAAGGATCCACTTCCGACACGGCCCTGGCCATCGTCACGTGAGGTTCACCAAGCGATCGATGAAACAAGCCGCATCGTGGAGCGGAACATGAATCCGTGGAAGGAACGAGCATGAAACCTCTGGAAGGCGTGCGGATAGCCGATTTCACGGTGCATGCAGCCGGGCCCTTCTGCACCCACATGCTGTCGCAACTGGGAGCGGAATGCATCAAGATCGAAAGTGCGCTCCGTCCTGATATTTTCCGAAAGCCGCATGCGGTCTACGGGCGCAGCGGACCCGCAAGCTTCGATCAGGTGGCGTCCAACAAGCTCTCCATCCGTCTGAACATGAAGCACCCGGAAGGGGTGGCCCTGGCGAAACGGCTGGTCGCCGTGTCCGACGTGGCCGCCGAAAGCTTCCGGGCAGGCGTGATGACCCGGCTCGGGCTCGGATATGAGAGCTTGAAGGACGTGAAGCACGACATCGTCATGGTGTCCGTGTCATCGTCCGGACAGACCGGGCCGGATTCCCACTTCGCAGGATATGCACCGTTGTTCGGTGCATGGGGCGGTCTCGGATCCCTGTCCGGGTACAGCGACGGGCCGCCGATGGAAATGCGGCATGTCATGGATCACTCTGTAGGGTTGAACGCCGCGCTGGCGACGGTTGCGGCTCTTCATCGGAAGCGACGGACGGGGCAGGGGTCCCACGTCGACGTTGCTGCGCGTGAAGTGGCGTCTTCGCTCATAGGAGAGTCACTGATGGCCGTATCGGCAGGTGGACAGGTGGAGCGTCTGGGCAACGACGACTACAGGATGGCGCCGCACGGACTCTTCGGCACTGACACGCCGGATCGATGGCTCAGCCTAGCCGTCGGCACCGAGCAGCAATGGAGATCGTTCGCGCAGTTTGCCGGACTTTCGCACCTCGTGTCCGACCACCGGTTCGTCGACATGAAGGCTCGCCACGCCAACCGTCGCGACCTTGATGTTGCCGTTTCCGAATGGAGCGCACGACAGAATGCCGAGGCGGCGGCCGACGCCCTGCAGGGCGTCGGAGTTCCGGCACACGTGTCCTTCAACACGCATGATCTCGTGAACGACGAGCATCTGCGTCGGCGCGGCGCGATCGTCGATGTGGACGAGGATGAGGGACACAGGCGCGCTGCAGTGGGCTTTCCTGCTCGGTTCTCGGTGAGCGATCCGCCTGCCATCGACAGGGGAACGCCGAAACTCGGAGAGCACGAGGACTTCGTCTACGGAGAGCTTCTCCGGATGTCGCGGCGTGAAATCGACGAGCTCGTCGATCGGGAAGTCATCTTTTGAATGTGAGGGAGACCAGAATGTCAGCAGATCCGGCAGACGCGATTGCGGAGGACTATTCGGGCCATGTGGGTCGGACGGAGCAGCGTTTCGCTTTCATCGACCCCGACCGCGTTGCAGCCCTCGCGAATACGTTCGACCTTCAGGATATCCCCGCTGAAGGCGAGGGGCTCCCTGCCGCTTGGCACTGGATCTTCTTCAATCCGTTTGTCCGCCGCAGCGAAGTCGGAGCAGACGGCCACCCGAGGAAAGGTGGCTTTCTTCCGGACGTCGGGCTTCCACGGCGTATGTGGGCAGGCGGCCGGCTCAGATACCACGCGCCCTTGTCGATCGGTGCCAAAGCAGAGCGCAGCAGTGAGATCCTGAGTGTGACACCAAAGTCAGGCAAGGCGGGACGACTGGTCTTTGTGACCGTTCGCCATCGAGTGACCTCAGGCGGCTTCACATGCATCGAGGAAGAGCAAAACATCGTCTACCGCGAGCCGCCCCAGCCAGGCGCGGCAGCGCCGCCCATGCAGCCGGCTCCAATCGATGCGGACTGGTCGGAAGCTTTCACGCCCGATCCTGTCCTTTTGTTCAGGTACTCGGCTCTCACCTCAAATGGTCACCGGATCCACTACGACACGCCCTACGCCCGCAACGAGGAAGGATATCCCGATCTCGTGGTCCACGGCCCGCTGATCTCCAGCCTGCTCCAGGGGCTCGCCCAACGCGCCAGGCCGGATCAGCGTCTGGTCCGGTTCGACTTCCGAGCGGTCTCGCCTCTGTTCGTGGATCGTGCGTTTCATATAGAAGGTTCTGATGGAGATGCCGTCGGCCTGATGAGGCTGTGGGTCAAGGGGCCGGAAGGTAATCTCGCAATGACGGCGGAGGCGGAATTCCAATGAATAGCGACAACGCGCCCCATAACGTGCATGCGCGAGATGCCCTGAGCTACTTGTTCGTCCCTGGCAATCGGCCGGACAGGTTCGAGAAGGCGCTTGCGTCAGGTGCAGACCGCGTCATTGTCGACCTCGAGGATGCCGTTGCCGCAGGCGAAAAGGACGCCGCACGCAGTGCTGCCGATCG
Organism: Agrobacterium larrymoorei; assembly: GCF_005145045.1. NCBI lineage: Bacteria > Pseudomonadati > Pseudomonadota > Alphaproteobacteria > Hyphomicrobiales > Rhizobiaceae > Agrobacterium > Agrobacterium larrymoorei. Next base: position 368,432 of record NZ_CP039694.1, on the reverse strand, counting down.
CTGGTTTCGGATTGGCAATCCCGCTGTTCTGCGTATAAACGGGATCGATAGCTACTGGTTTGAGGCCGATCTCGCGATGGCCGCCAGGTTTCCCGAAGCGGAAGTCATGCTTCCCAAGGCGGATCCGGCATCTGTCGAGCGGGTTCTGAAATATCTCGTCGACCGTCCCGTGATCGCACTCATCGAAACCGTGTCTGGTTTGATGCAGGCGAGTGAACTGGCCAGTACGAGGGGGGTGTCGAGGATAGCCTTCGGGAACATCGACTTCAGTACAGACGCGCGCATCCATGTGACGAGCCCCGCGCTGGACCATGCGAGATTTCAGATAGCAATGGTCTCGCGCGCCGCGGGACAGCCGCCGCCCATCGACGGCGTAACCGCAGCGCTCGACGATGAAGACCAGCTTGTCAACGATATCAGAAATGCTCGAGCCTACGGCTTTGGAGGCAAACTGTGCGTTCATCCGAAGCAGGTGGCTCTGGTAAACCAGCTCTTTGGGCCTGATGAGAAGGAAATCACTTGGGCGAAAGCAATTCTGTCCGCTGTGGAGGCGGCCGGAGATAACGTAGTTCAGTTTGAAGGAAAGATGGTTGATAGGCCCGTAGTTGAGAGGGCGACGCAGATTCTTCAGCAGCTTCTTCGCTGACGACTGTACTCAAAGAGCATTTTCTTTTGACCGTCTCACCGACACTTGAATTTTCTGCCCGCTGGTTTTGGATAGCGCCATAGTGGAAGTCTTGCCGCAAGGACAGTATGCTCGCATCAAATAAAAAAGTCAGAATTGCTCGGCGGTTTCATGGCCCTGGTCGATGGTTCGATTCCGCTCAGGGCACTTCACGATCGGCTAGCTCTCGCATTTGCCTTCAAATCGAGGGCTTGTCCGCGATTGAGTTGAGAAAGGCCTCCAACTCCTCAATGCTGGCCATGACAGATCCAAATTCCGGAGGCGTTCCAAATATCATGGCGGACATTCTCTCGTAGTCGGATGCGAGTTTTTTGCGCATCTCGGGCGTGGGCACCAGCCGAAAACTTCCTGGGACGGCTCGATCATATCGATGGTCCGGCGCGCGAAACATTAGCTCCTTATGCCGGCGGCAAGCTTCGGCAAGGTCAAGCATCGATGCAGTGGTCTTGCCGTAGTCTGGATTCGTCCAGATTTGATGAACATCGTAATAGTGGCGTGAGTATCGATTGAGGTCTGGAACTTTCAGCTCAGGACTATCCGGCATGCTTCGTTTTTCGGTCATCTCCGTCATAGCGTGAAGGATCAGAACTTTTTCCCAAAAGGTGCGCTCGGGCTTGACGGTCGTTACATTCCGGACCGTCAGGTCAGTGCCCTTTGGCATTTCCGAGGCAACGTATGGAATGATCTCTCGCGTCTCGGCCGGAACCGGATCCGGGCGTGCCCCGCCTTCGATGCGCACTGCGGCCTCGACGTAACCGCCGCTCGTGTCAAAGACGCTTTTGTACCCCAGAACGAGTACGTCAAGCGCCTCCTTTTTTCGGTAGAGATCGTATCCGAAGTCGAGCGAAAAATGCCCAGATTGTCCGGTCTCTTCCTCGACCGCAGTGATTTCCTCATCGAGCAAACGCTTGAGCGGTCCGGACAAATAATGGCGCGCTGCCTCATCCACCTGTTCGGCCAGAGCTTTCTGCTGTTGATTGACGGAGGGCAGGGCTGCGATATCGGCCTCGAGCGGAACTTTTAGGTCCGCCTTGTAGATGCCGATGTCGATATCTTCAGAAAAGCGCTTTATCAGGCCATATGCCTTGCTGAGACTGGTGCCGCCCTTAAAGTAGAGGCCGATAGTATCGTCTTTGCGGCGGTTGAACAGAAAGTCCAGCACCCAGCAGACGTACAGATCCTTCTCGATATTTTCGGCCCGCGTCTCCAGATCGGACGCAGCGGCGGAAAACAGTGCTCGCCGCTCGTCAGCGGTCGAGCGAAGGATATCAATGAAACTCTGGTGCATGTTCACCTTTCCCCCCCGCGGCCCGGCAAAGTGTTTCCGTCTTCCTGGAGTGGCGGATCGGCGGTTATGGTCTCCACAGCCTGATACATCCAGGCTGGGATGGCGTGAATGTTTTCGCGCAGATCTTCGACGATCGGCTGCCTATGATGGCTTCGTGCCAGGTAGCGGACGATACCATCGACAACGGTCTCCAGATTGGATCGCTCGTCACGAAACCAGTGAAGGGCCTGGATCACTCGCATTGCCGGCCGGCCCGCCCAAAAAGCGGTCTTTGCTGAGATACGCTTGAAGTCCAAGATGTAGATCACGGGCTTCGTGGCCTCCGCATCGCCGGCATTGGCCTCGATCTCGATGGTTCGGGGATATGTGTCCGCATAGATTGTTGACCTGGCGGGGACGGCCGTCGTCAGGCCAAGATCATTGGCAGCCGTCATGCCATCGACGCAAACACGAAGTTTGTCACGTCGCGCGATTGCATCGATGAATGAGGCCCGTGGCGGAAACACCATCTTGCCTGTCAGTTGGCTGACAGCTGGCTTGTCGTAAAGACCACGATGAGGGCGGCGGATGTCGCCGCGATTGGTCAGCCTCTGTAGCGCCTTTTCGACGGCGTTCGGTGTTGCGATATCCAGGAAGTCGGAGCGCGACCAAACCCCCGAAGGCGCCGCGTCGGCGATCCGATGGTGAATGCGTTCCAAAGTGTCAGATGTGGGATCCGGCATGGTTGCCCTACATTGTGTCCAAAAATTATATACAAAAATTGGTCACCAATGGCAACTCCGACGCTAGTGACCAATTTTTATATCGAAACATTGGTCAGTAGCATCGCCAGTCTAGGCTTTCATGTAGTGAGGCGGATGTCTTTTCAACGGATGCAAAGCCGGAGCAGACAGATTACTGAAGCAACTGCGCCTTGAGTGCTTGTCCGACAATGGTCAACTGCAGCACCGGTTCGCCGCGGATGAAGCTCTCCTCGACTAGTTCCAGCTTTTCCAGCCGCTCGACAAGCTTCTCCGACAGCCGCTTGTCACCCACCAGCCAGCCGCTGCCCACCTTCCGCTGTCGCCGGAAGAAGGCAATCGCTCGAAGCGCTTCTTCTTGCGTCCGGGTCAAACTGCCTATTGCCTCGACGGCGGCGGGATGGTCTGCCGTATTGTTCATGGTCTCCGCCCCCCGTTTTCGTTCGACGGGTTATCGGCTGCGGGCCACTCGTTGGCCGGTTCTTCTATCGGTTCATCCGCGGGATCAGGGTCGCGATCATAGGCGAGCTGTCGCTTTGCCAGAACGTCCTGAAGCGTCTCTACGACACGCGCTGTTCCGTGTCCCTCGTTTGCGAAACGATCGATGATCTCGGCGACGGCATCATCCAACTGCTGAAACAGTCGTTGCTGATTTTCAGATTTCTCACTCATCAAAAATCCTCCTGATCAGCTACCGACCCGGCGCTGCTGCCAATCCTTGTATGGCGCCATAAGCTGGCCCGGAAACCGATCCTCGATCGCCGTCTCCACCATGGCGATTCGGGCGAACACATCGCTGTCATCGCGATCTTCAGGACGAATGCTCTCGCTTGCTTCCTCAAGCTTCTTCATCAACCCAAACACTTCCTCGTCCGTCATTGGCAAGAAGCAGGAGGCGGCATTCGAAGGCTACGCCAATCCGAGAAACCGCCGAGAACCGAGCGCTATTACCTGATCTCCGTGATGTTTTTCTGTGTCATGCTAGGGACGATCGACAGGGGGATGCCAAGGACTTGCATGATCTACTCGAAGCACGTGGCGTATCGGTCTGGTTTAGCGAGAAGGATGTTGCTCTTGGCACGTCGTTGCTTCGCGAGATCGACAAAGGCTTGGTAAAGTCACGGGTCGGTATCGTTTTGGTAACCCCGGCATTGCTCCGTCGTCTTCCAGCAGCCGGCGTTGCTGATAAGGAACTTTCAGCGCTCTTGGCAACCGAACAGCTCGTGCCCATTGTCCATAATACGACCTATGAAGCCCTCCGCAACGTTAGCCCCCTTTTGGCTTCACGCAGCGGGTTGAGCACCGGGGAAGATACGGTGGCAATGGTAGCAGACAAACTCGCCGAGCTCGTTGCGACCTAGCGTTATAGGAACACGTCAGTGCTGAAAACTGATACCCGTCAGGCCAACTGGCGTCGAGCCAATCCAGCCAAGTATGATGCTCACCTTGCCGTCCAGAGGGCGGTGAAGGCTGGCGATCTGGAGAAACAATCATGTGAAGTCTGCGGAAACCAAGTGGTAGACGCTCATCATGACAGATATGATGAGCCCCTCAAAGTACGCTAGCTGTGCAGACTGCGTCATACCCGTCTACACCACCGCGGCGAGGATATGTTCCCAATCCGCTTTCGAGATAGCTCGTAGCAAAGTCTCGAATATTTTCAGTCTGGTAGATTTCCAAGTGCGGGTTTTCGGTTCATATCCCCTCAATTGTAAGGCATTAAAAAATTTCTTCGGAAGCCCTTAGCGACTACCTTGTCATTCGAAAATTGACCGCTCCTTGAGTACAAGAGGGGGTCAACGCTCCCTTGAGGAAACTGAAATCCACATCCATACAGGTCTGCGTTCATTGTCCAAACTACTCCAAAGAGCTCGGCTTTCAGTGGGATACCTGCCTTAGCCGACTGGATGTATGGACCCTTACGGCCTGCTTTCTTTGGTATAAAAATGCCTGCTCTCACCGTTTAATCTCGAACAGCTGCAACTAGTTGAAATTAAAGTCGACCTTCCACAGCGGCGCGAATCTGGGATCGGCTTACTCCGAGATCAGCAAGGTTCTTATCATCTAGTGCGTGAAGCTCAGCGATCGCGCGTCGGGTGCGGATGAAGTTGCGCAGCTTGTCCTGAATTCGCATTCCGGTTTCCTCTTAAATTGATTGACCTCTATTTGTGCGATGTCGCGGTGAAAAACTAGGCGTTTGCATGCATGGTAGTCATGCAACAAGCGCAGAGATGATGATAGGAGGATCCTACGACCTCGGTATAAGGAAACGCTATAGCGGCAGAAAGGAGTTGTGTTGGCCAATTGACCTATATCAGACCTACTCTGCTTTAACGATTAGCGAGACGTTAATCGAAAAGAACCGCATAAGCGGCAGGAGGCGACCGGACATGAGGCCGGTAAGATAAATCCGAAAACGGAGTGGGAACATGACACGTAGAATTACACGCAGGTTTCTTCTAATTTCCACAGCTGCCATCTTGGCATTTGGTGCACAGCCGATCACCCACGCGATAGCCGCAGATAGCATCAAGGTGGGCGTGGTCGCACCGATGAGCGGTCCGAATGCGCGATACGGCGCTTTCTCCTTGCGCGGCGCCGAACTGGCGGTGAAAGACATCAACGATGCCGGTGGTATCAATGGGCAGAAGATCGAACTCTTCAACGCCGATAGTCAGGGAACGCCGGTTGAAGGCGTCTCTGCAACGCGCCGCCTAATCGACCAAGATGGCGTCAGTTTCGTTATCGGCGACGTCTCCAGTTCGGTGACGCTTGCCATGCAGCCTGTAGCCGAAGATGCCGAAATTCTGCTTCTTAACGCTGCTTCTTCCAACCCGAAGATCACCTATCAAGCTGGTGTCGGCGGCTTTAAGTGGACCTTCCGCAACTATCCGACCGATGAAAACCGTGCGTTCGTGGTTGCCAAATACGCCGCTGAACAGCGCGGTTTCACCAAGTTCGCGGTACTTTCGGTCGATAGCGACTATGGCCGTTCGGCAGTTACCTTTACGAAGAAATACCTTCCCGATTTCAAGGGCGAAATCCTTAGCGAAGACTATTACAAGGAAGGCGAAGTCGATTTCCGCAGCGTTCTCGCAAAAATTCGCGACAATGGTGCGCAGGCCATCATCATGTATGGTCTGGCCGATACGACACCCATCATTGCGCGTCAGATGCTGGAGCTTGGGCTTGCCGGCAAGGTTACGCTGATCGGTAATGGCGAGTTCAATACCGAGAAAACGATCCAGGCTGCACCGAAGGCCATGGAGGGAGCGGTCGAAGCCGCAGCGTGGCTGCCTCAGTTCGATAGCCCTGCAAGCAAGGCTTTCGTCGAAAAGTTTACCACGACCTACAAGGAAGCGCCAAACAACCACGCCTATGTCCACTGGGACACGGTGAACCTGCTTGCCCAGGCCATAAAGCAAGCTGGAAGTTCGGATAAGGAAAAGGTGCGGGATACTCTTTCGAAAATCAAATATACCAGCCCCGTCGGCGAGGTTACGTTCGACGATCATAACCAGGCCCGTCTGCCGATGATCCTGCTACAGATCGAAAACGGCAAACCAAGCATCAAGGGCGCCTATACGGCAGAAATCCAGTACCCGGCTCAGTAACAGACGGGAGGGAGATTGCCATGTTCTCGACAATTATCGAGCAGGTCATAAACGGTATCGTCACCGGTTCCGTTTATGCCATCGTCGCCGTCGGCATGACGATGATTTTCGGCGTGCTTCGAGCCATCAACTTCGCTCACGGCGAATATTACATGCTAGGGACTTTCGGGGCGTGGTTTGCCATCGACTATCTCGGTCTTTCCTATGAAGCTTCGATTGTCGTTGGTGTTCTGTCGACGATCGTAGTGGCTTATGTCGTAGGACAACTGGTGATGCGCAGGATGGTGGGGGCGCCGGCGGAGTCCGGCGTTCTCGCCACCCTTGGTATCGCGCTCATTCTTCAAAACACCGTCATTTTCGTGTTTGGCGGCGGTTACAAGTTCTTCGCAGGCGGGTACATCGAACCCATCTCCGTTTTCGGCTTTTCCCTTGCGCAGCAGCGCATCATCATCCTCGTCGTGTGCCTTCTGGTGTTCGTCGGTCTTGAGTTGATGGTGACATACAGCCGATTAGGTATGGCCATGCGTGCCGTATCGCAGAATATTCAGTGCTGTGGCGTGGTTGGTATAGATGTCCCTCAGGTCGTGTTACGCACCTTCATTCTCGGTGCGGCGCTTGCCGCACTGTCGGGTGTCCTGACGGCGCCGGTGAATGTCAGCGTTTACGGCGGCATGGGTGAACTCATCACCTTCAAGACACTTCCGATCATCATCATGGGAGGCCTTGGTAACGTTCGGGGCACCTTCTACGCTGCCATGATCCTGGGTATCGCCGAGAGCCTGGTCGCCACCTATATCGGCCTCCAGTTCCGTGACACCGTTGGATTTGCGACGCTTATCCTGATGCTGATGTGGCGGCCCCATGGCCTGTTTTCGACGCAGGCGCGCTTCTGAATGTTGCGCCCGCCGAACCTTCTCGAACACTGAGGACCCGACATGTCTCTCACGGACACTGCTTCCCGGGCACGCCGTCGCGATTTGCGCATTCCGCTCGCCGCCGTCCTGATCGTCATCGCACTCGCCGCACCATTCATCGGCACGCGCTATGTGACCCACTCGCTGATCATCGCGTTGATCTTCATGCTTCCGGCCCATGGGCTCAATCTGCTCGTTGGCTATACCGGTCTTCTGTCATTGGCGCAGGCTGCGTTTTTCGGCATCGGCGCCTATACGGCAGGTCTGCTCGCTGTTCATTACAATACGCCATTCTACATCAATCTGATCGCTGCGGGTCTGGTGTCGGGCGCCATCGCTCTGCCTCTCGGCATCCCGGCGCTGCGCCTGCGTTCGACCTCGTTCGTCATGTGTACGCTCGGCTTCGTCATCATTGGTCAGGCGATATCCAAGAACTGGATTTCGCTGACCCGCGGCGATATGGGCCTTTCGGGCATACCGAAGCCATACTTCGAACTGGGGCCGCTCTCCTTCGCGATCAGCGGAACCACCAGCTTCTATTACCTCGCGCTGGCGATCACCGTGTTGGGAACTCTGATTGCCTGGGCTCTCGTACGGTCTCCCGCTGGTCGTAACATGGTGGCAATCCGTGAGAACGAAACTCTGGCGGAGTCGCTCGGAGTGCCGACATGGCGCTATAAATTGATCGTATTCATGCTGAGCGCGGTCTTTGCGGGCGTGGGAGGTTGCCTTTATGCGCACTATCTCACCGTTGTCAGCCCTCTGACCTTTCAGATGTACTACTCGACCACTATGCTGATCATCGTTCTTGGCGGTGGCGCGGGAATGATCTCCGGCACTGTACTCGGAAGCCTGCTTTTCGTGGGACTGACGGAAGCGCTTCGCGTGGCGCCCGAGTTGCGCATGATCGCATATGGTCTGTGCCTTCTGGCTCTTGTCTTCTGGTTCAAAAACGGCCTTGCACCTTTGATCAATCGCTTCTGGAACGCAATCGGAGGTTCGAAATGACTTCGCATCTTCCCATTCTGGACATTCGCAATCTCAGTAAGTCCTACGGTGCGGTCCGTGCCGTCAACGACGTCAGCATGCATGTCAATCGCGGTGAAATCGCAGGATTGATCGGCCCGAACGGTTCCGGAAAATCGACTTTCTTCGACTGCACGACGGGGTTGGCGCAGCCAAGCGCGGGAACGGTCTTTCTGGATGGCCAGGATATAACCGGATGGTCACTCAACCGCATCGCGCGGGAGGGACGCATGCTCCGCTCGTTCCAGAATACGGTTACATTCAAGGCTTTGGACGTGGAGGAAAACCTCATCATCGCAGGCCAGATGTTTACCTTTCGGACACTGGCTTCGACGTTCGGTATCGGCAAGGTTTCGCGCAGCCGCATCAATGCCCTGCGGGAACGGGCTCGTGAATTGATCAAGATGGCGGGCTTGTGGGATGTGCGGCACCAACCGGCGGGTAATTTGTCCGGGGGGCAGCAGAAGTTGATCCAGTTCGCCTCCATGCTCATGCCGGAGCCGAAAATCATCCTTCTCGACGAGCCGATGGCTGGCATCAATCCCAAGATCATCGAACGTGTGGTCGAAACAATCCAGTACGCCAACAAGTCACTGGGCGTCAGCTTCCTCGTGATCGAGCACAATATCGATGTCGTGACCAGCATTTGCCAGCGTGTCGTCGTGCTTGATCAGGGCGCAAAGCTCGTTGAAGGACTGCCACAGGAAATCATCAACGACCAGCGCGTGAGGGAGGCCTATCTTGGCGGCTGACAGCAATCTTTCCATCAAAGGCCTGCGCGCAGGATACGGAAATCTCGATATTCTGAACGGTGTCGATCTGGATGTTCCAGCCGGTGAGTTCGTTGCCCTGATGGGGCCGAACGGCGCGGGCAAATCCACTCTGCTCAAGACCCTTTACGGCATGACCACCGTCAAGGAAGGCGATATCCACTGGCGGGGCAAGAACATTGCGGGAGCAAAGTCGAAGTCTATCCTGGGAGATGGCATTTCCTTCGTCCCGCAGGGGCGGTGCAACTTTCCGGTCATGACCGTGGATGAGAACCTGCAAATGGCGGCCTATACCATCCGCGATGCGAAGGTGAAGGCCGATCGCGACTACTTGTACGATCTGTTTCCCATTCTCAAGACCCGCCGTTCCACGCTTGCCGGAAACATGTCCGGCGGTGAACAGCAGTTGCTGGAAGTGGCCATGGCTGTCCTTCAGCGTCCCAAGGTGCTGCTGGTCGATGAACCGTCTGTGGGGCTATCGCCCGCAGCGATCGGCATCGTTTTTAACGAATTGCTGCGGCTCCATGCGGAAGGCATGACCATTCTGCTTGTCGAACAGAACACGAAGAAGGCGATGGAGGTCGCGCAGCGCGCCGTTATCCTGCGTCTTGGCAAGGTAATCTGGGATGGCAAGCCGGCAGACATAAGCCATGACGAGCTTGGGGAACTCTTCCTGACGGGCAAGATGCGCGACGAACTGGATGCCGTGCACTGACGGTGCCACAGCTTCAATCGACAGATAAAAACAAACCGAGGACAATTTCATGAGTACCTTCGTGCCCGCGTCGCGGGTTTCCAGGATCAAGATTTCTCCAAGCACGGCTGCCGCCGCAAAGGCGCGTGAGTTGAAGGCGGCTGGCCGCAGCATCATGGACCTGACCGTGGGCGAGCCGGATTTCGATACACCGGATAACGTCAAGGCTGCGGCTCACGCTGCGATTGATCGTGGCGAGACGAAATATACGGCAGTCAACGGCACGCCTGCGCTGCGCAAGGCGATCATCGGCGATTTCGAGCGCCGTCTCGGCGTGACCTATGCGGACAATGAAATCTGCGTGGGCGGCGGTGCAAAGCAGATACTCTTCCTCGCGCTGATGGCGAGTGTGGAGAACGATGCCGAGGTCATCATCCCTGCTCCCTACTGGGTTTCCTATCCAGACATAGTCATAGCCAATGAAGGAAAGCCCGTCATTGTCGCCTGCCCGGAAGAAACTGGTTTCAAGCTTACGCCCGACGCGCTCGAAAAGGCGATCACGCCGAAGACCCTCTGGCTTATCCTGAATGCACCTTCGAACCCGACGGGCGCCGCGTACAGCCGAAGCGAGCTTGAAGCGCTTGGCGAGGTCCTGCTTCGTCATCCGCAGGTTTTCGTCCTGTGTGACGACATCTATGACCAGGTTTGGTTCCAGGATGAACCGATGACGACCCTGGTGGCGGCTGTGCCAGCGTTGAAGGAACGCATCCTGCTCGCAAATGGCGTATCCAAGTCTTATGCGATGACAGGCTGGCGCATTGGTTATGCTGGCGGTCCGGCACCTTTGATTGCGGCCATCAACAAGCTTCAGTCGCAGATGTCGTCCTGCCCATCTTCCATCAGCCAGGCTGCTGCGGCCCATGCGCTCTCGAACGATCAGGCTTTCATTGGCGAAAGTGTGAAGGTCTACAAGGAGCGTCGTGACTATGCCTGCTCCCGCCTGAACGCCATCGACGGTTTGTCTTGCTATGTGCCGGATGGTGCATTTTATCTCTACCCGAACTGTGCAGGCGTGATCGGTAAAACGACACCGGACGGAAAGGTGATCGAGAGCGATCTCGATTTCGTGCTGTATCTCCTCGATGGCGTCGGTGTGGCGGCATTGCAGGGCGCAGCGTACGGGCTGTCTCCATATTTCCGCATTTCCTACGCAACCTCGATGGAGGTAATCGAGGAAGCTTGTGACCGGATCGAGCAGGCGGTCAAGGCTCTTAATTGACGATCCCCAATCCGTGTCGGAGGGCTTGCTTATGCCCTTCGACACGGCCTAATCTCCCCAAAAAGTGCGGGGAACCATGAGCGTTGATTTCAAGAAACTGAAGAGCTTTGTAAAGATAATCGATACGGGAAGTGTGTCGCGCGCAGCCAGTATCCTTCGTGTCGCGCAGCCGGCCCTGTCCCAGCAGATTGCTTCGCTAGAACAACACTTCAAGCACCAGCTTCTCATCCGCAGCAATGTCGGCATTACCCCGACGGAAGCAGGGCTTATTCTCTATCGAAACGCTCAGATCATGCTAAAGCAGATCGAGCAGACGCAGATCGATATCGATCAGTCCGCACGGTCCTTGTCGGGCCGGGTTTCGATTGGTTTGGCAACCTATTCCTCCTCAAGCGCGCTGTCTCTCCCGCTGATTAAGGCAATGAGAGCACGGTTTCCCGATATCACAGTGCATATCAATGACAGTTTTGGCCATATCCTGAGCGAGCTGATCATGACCGGCAAAATGGACATGGCGCTCATATATACATCGGATCCGATCAAAGGCGTGTCACTGCGGCCGTTGTTCCGGGAGGAAATGTATCTGGTCTCGCCTGCGGGCATGACGCTTCCTGAAGCGCCCGGCAAGGCGTTGCCTCTATCGTCTCTGGACGCGATGCCGCTGCTATTGCCGAGCAAATCGCATTTCTTGCGGCGTTTGATCGACGATGCGGTCGGTCGGGCGCGGGCAAAGCCCGAGGTCATATCGGAGCTGGAATCCATCCCAGCACTCAGCGCCGCTGTTTTGGATGGCCTCGGTTCGACGATCCTGCCCGCATCCGTGGTTCTGGAAACCACAAGTTTTCAAGGTGCGCAGATGCATCCTCTCACCAAGCCGGTGATCGATGCAACCGTGTCTCTATGTACCTCCGACCATCTTCCGTTGTCCGAACCGGCGCTCGCGGCACGATCGGTTCTCCTCGAGATCGTCGCCAAGATGCAGAGCGAACATCACCCAGGCATTCGCGCGATTTAATCTGAACGCGGCTGTCGCCTGAAAGCTCTGTCGCCACTCGAATGCCGCGCACATATGAGCACATCATCGGTGCTAACAGCACTGATTTGTCGCGCGGTACGCTTACCGCGAATGCAAGTTCGGTGTTTGAAACGCTACCACTGTCATAAGCAAACCCTATAGCGGCAGACTGTAGTTGTGTTGGCCAATGCATGCCAGTCTCTCCTAACCTCTCCTCAGAAACGGACCTGAACGATGGGTCTGCAAAGCAGCACCAAAGGCTGCGAGGTCGCTTTGAGGGAACTATGGCAAAACTTGCTTTCGACACTGGCGGTACTTTTACCGACTTCGCTCTGCTTGATGACAGTGGAGAACTCCATCTGCACAAGGTCCTGAGCACACCGAAAAACCCTGCCGAAGCTGTCGTTCAGGGCGTATCCGAGTTGCTCGAAAAGCACGCCGCAACAATTTCGATCGACAACATCCAGGTTCTGGGTGCAACGACTGTCGTGACCAATGCCGTATTGGAGCGTAAGGGCGTCGAGACAGGTTTTGTAACATCGGACGGCTTTCAGGACATGCTGCGCATCCGCAACGAGGGGCGCTACGATCTCTATGATCTCAACATCAAATATCCCGATCCGCTGGTCACCCGCTCGAACAGCTTCGGTGCTCAGGAACGCATCGCAGCCGATGGTTCGGTCATCACTGAACTGATGGAAGAAACCGTGCGCGAAATCGCCGGTCGGCTGAAGGAGAAGGGTATCAGCTCGGTCGCAGTCTGCCTGCTGCATGCCTACAAATATCCGCAGCATGAAAAGCGTGTCGCAGCCCTTCTTCGTGAAGAAAATCCCGATATTTTCGTTTCGCTTTCTTCGGAAGTCTGCCCGGAAATGCGCGAGTTCGATCGTGCATCCACCACGGTGGTAAACGCTTATACACGCCCGCAAATGGCGGGCCACGTTGCTCATCTTCAGCGCGAATTCGCGCAAAAAGGCATCGACCGTCAGGTTCTGTGGATGACATCTTCCGGCGGTCTGGTGCCGAGCCAGCGCGCTGCGGAGCTTCCGGTGCGCCTGATTGAATCGGGCCCGGCCGCAGGCGCTGTCGCCGCTGCCGAATTCGGCCGCACCGCTGGCGAAAACAGCGTGTTGTCCTTCGATATGGGCGGCACGACCGCAAAGCTCTGCCTGATCCCGGATGGCGAGCCGAATGTCGGCACGGATCTCGAGGTCGCCCATTATCAGCGGTTCCGCAAAGGCTCCGGCTTCCCGCTGAAAATTCAGTCGATCCAGATGATCGAAATCGGTGCGGGCGGCGGCTCCATTGCGGCCAGAAACCCTCTTGGTCTTCTGGATGTCGGCCCGCATTCTGCTGGCGCAATGCCGGGACCGGCGGCCTACCAGCGCGGCGGCACCGAACCAACGGTCACGGATGCGGACATTCTGCTCGGCTACATGGGGACGGAATCCTTCGTCGGCGGCTCTTTCAAGGTTTCCAAGGATGCAGCGCGCGTTGCGATGGAAAAGCTTGCGACTTCGCTCGATGTTTCGGTGGAGCGCTGCGCCTGGGGCATCCACGATCTGGTCAACGAATCCATGAGCAAGGCCGCCGCGATGCACGCGACCGATCTCGGCGTCGACCCGCGTTCGCTGCCCATGGTCGCGTTTGGTGGTGCCGGGCCGGTCCATGCCTACGGTATCGCCCGAAAGCTCGGCATTTCGCGGATCATCTGCCCGACCGGCGCCGGTGTCAGTTCCGCCATTGGACTGTTGATCGCACCCGTGGCCGTCGATCTTTCGGTCAGCCATCCGATGGCGCTGGATGCGTGGAATATCGATGCCATGAATACGCTTCTGGACGACCTTGCGGCCCAAGGTGCCGAAGTCGTTTCTGCGGCAGGCGTACCGAAGGACACCATTGCCAATCGTTACACCGTGGATATGCGGCACGTAGGGCAGGGGCATGAAATCACCATCGTCCTGCCGGATCGGACCTTGCCGAAAGAGCAGTTTCTTCAGGAATTGCGCGACGCCTTCTTCAAGCTCTATCGAGAACTGTTCGGCAGAACCGTTGCTGCGCCCCTCGAAGTCATCACCTGGCGTTTGCGCGCCAGCGGGGACAAGGATCAGGTTACGCGCCCGCACGAAACTGTTGTTGCCGACGCCAAAAAGGGTAGCCGTCAGGTCTACTTTCAGGAAGCGGGAACCTACGTCGAGACGTCCGTTTATGACCATTACAAACTGCCGGTCGGTGAGGCGGTCAAGGGGCCTGCAATCGTCGAACAGCGTGAATCAACAGCGGTCGTGGGTCCAAGCGGCGTCTTCCATGTCGATGCGCACGGCAACCTCGTGATCAACATTCTCTAAGGGGACATCCATATGTCGAAACCCGCCACCGATTTCAATGATCCGATCAATCTGCAAGTCATGTGGAACCGCTTGATCTTCATCGCGGACCAGGCCGACAACGTACTTGGCAAAACGGCTTTCTCGCCTATCGTCCGTGAGAACCATGACTACGTCACCGTCCTTCTCGATGCGAAGGGCAGAGCGCTTGCCCAGTGCACATGGTCCATCCCGGTCTTCATCACCTCGCTGCCCGCCGCTGCCCAGAAGTATTTTCTGCCGAAATTCCCGGCGGAAAAACTGGTCGAAGGCGACGTGCTTGCGACTAACGATCCGGAAATCGGTACGGGCCACCTGCCGGACGTGACGATGATCACGCCGATCTTCAAGAACGGCAAGGTCGTCGCCTATGCCGGATCGATTGCCCACCTGCCCGATATCGGTGGCGCGCCACTGCACTCCGAAGCGAGCGATATATTTGCGGAGGGAATTCGTTTCCCGATTGTGAAGCTCCTCAAGGCCGGCGTCCCCAACGAGGATGTATTCGACATCATCGAAGCTTCCGTTCGTATGCCGATTGAAGTGCGTGGCGATCTGGAATCGATGATTGCGGCAAACAACGTCATGGGCCGGGAACTGGTGAAGTTTCTCGACGAGTATGGTCTCGATGACGTCGAAGGGCTGGCGCAGGCAATTCACTCCCGTTCCGAGGCCCAGACCCGCAAGGCGATCCGCGAATGGCCGAACGGCACCTATAGTGCCGAAGTTCTCCTGGATGGGTATGACGTCGATGTCACGCTCAAGGCAGCGGTTATCGTCAAGGACGATTCCATCCATGTCGATTACACCGGCACGTCGGATCAGGTCCTGCATTCGATCAATTGCCGTACCAATTATCGTTATGCTCATTCGGTATACGCGCTAAAGTGCCTTCTTGACGCCGAAACGCCAAACAATGAGGGCTGTATCGTTCCGATTACGGATGAGGCTCCATTGGGCTGCATTCTCAATCCGCAGGAATGGACAGCGGGTAACTCCCGTAACCTCATCGGCCATGTCATTCCGTCACTCATCTTCCGGGCTCTGGAGGGGATTGTTCCACACAAGGTGCTGGGCGACAGCGGCGGGGCGCCGATCTGGGCGGCCAACTGCGTCGGGCAGCGCAACGACGGCTCCCAATATGCATCCGTGCAAAATTTTCATGGTGGGCAGGGTGCGCGATCGGAATTCGATGGTCTCGACACGCTGAGCTTCCCGTCTAACTGCAAGGTGACGGCGGTTGAGATGTTCGAGGTTGCCGTACCTGTTCTGACGGAACGTAAAGAGCTCATTGCCGATTCTGGCGGTGCGGGAAAGCATCGCGGCGGTCTTGGCCAGCGCGTCGTGCTTCGTAACCTCGGCAATAACCCGATGAACATCTATCTGGCCTCCGAACGGGTTCGTCACCCCTGCTTCGGTGTCGTCGGAGGTCAAAGCGGGACCGCCGGGAAGGTAATGAAAGAGGGCGAGCCGCATTTCCCCAAGGGCAAGGTCGTTCTGAAAACCGGCGAAAGGCTGGAAGTCGAAACGCCCGGCGGTGGTGGCTGGGGTCGAGCCAGCGAACGCTCATCTGCACTCATCGAGCAGGATCTTGCTGATAAGCTCGTTTTACCGCAGTCAGCCAAGAACATCTATGGCTATACTGGCCCGATTCCGGTCGCAGCAGAATAGGAGGCAGTCATGGGGTTGCTCAACGGAAAGATCGCGCTCGTCACCGGTGCAGGCTCAGGTATCGGTCGGGAGACGGCCCTTCTTCTCGCCAAGGAGGGGGCAACCCTTGTTCTTACCGGGCGCCGTCTCGAACCGTTGCGCGAAGTAGCGGCCTTGATCGAAAAGAAGAAAGGCAAGGCCTTTGTTCGCGCGCTCGATATTGCATCGCGCGACGAGATATTCGAAACGATCAAGTGGGTGAAGGAGGGCATCGGCTCGGTTGATACCCTCGTCAACAATGCTGGCAGCGCCAGCAAGGTTCTCAACGCCCGCTTCATCAGCGAGGAAGAGTGGAACTCGACCATCAATGTCAACCTGACGGCCGTCTTCAATCTGACGCAAGCCGTATTGCCCGACATGATAGCGAGAAATGAGGGAACCATCATTACGGTTTCGTCTCTGGCCGTCGTCAATCCCAACCTTCTCGGTGGCGTCGCTTACGGTGCGGCCAAGGCGGGCGTGAAGAATTTCATGTCTTTCCTCCACAACACCTACCGAAATCAGGGCATTCGGGCGACGACCATCTTGCCCGGCGAAACCGACACGCCGATCATGGACAACCGCGCGCGACCGCCCCTCAAGGAAGAGCGCGCGGTGATGATGGATCCTCACGAAGTTGCCCGCGCGATTGCCCTGTGTGCGAGCCTGGGCAAAAGCGCGGTCATTCCCGAACTGCATATCTGCCCGGTTCATATGCGTGACACGTCCGCCGATATCGAGACGGCACGCTGGGTCGGGGCTCCGGCCGATACGCCGGACATGCCAAGCAAGAAATAAGGGAGAGGAAAAGTCATGAATGGAGCAAAACTGCGCGCACGTCTTGCTGCGGGTGAAGCCATCAGCATGTTCACGCCGCATCATACGCATTCAGGAATTTCTGCGCGTCTGGTAGAACTGGGGGCCGATGCGGTCTTCGTGGACTGCGAGCACGGGACCTGGAGTTTTGAAGATGTGCGCGAAACCGCGCAGATCGTCAGGGGCGCGGGTGGCGCCGCCATCGTTCGTCCGCAATCGCACGAACGGCCGCTGATCATCCGTTATCTGAATGCAGGCGCGGATGGCATCATGGTGCCGATGATCGGCAACGCGCAGGAAGCGCGCGCGATCGTGGATGCCGTTCGCTACGCCATTCCCTCCGATTATGAAAAGCGGCTTGTGATCGCCATGATCGAAACCGTTGATGCAATCGATGAACTCGAAGAAATGCTGAAGGTCGAAGGCATCGATGTGTTTTTCATCGGTCCCGGCGATCTGTCACAGGACATGGGATATCCGCCGGCGCCGCCGTTCGGCGAACCGCGCCCGGATGTTGTCATGGAAAAGGTGGCGGTTGCCGTCGACAAGATCCGTGCGACGGGCAAGATTGCCGGAACGCTCGCTACGCTCGATGAGATCCCGCATTGGCGCGGCAAGGGCGTGCAGTTCTTCTACGTGCATTCGGACCCGTTCCTGCGTCGCGGTCTCGCGGCGGTGAAAAACGCGATTGCTTGAGGGCGATAGAATGGTTTCCGACCTTTTTGATCTTTCGGGCCTTCGGGCTCTAGTGACGGGCTCTTCGCAGGGAATTGGTTTTGCGCTTGCCGAAGGGCTTGCCGCGCATGGCGCCGAAGTGGTGCTGAACGGCCGCGACAAGGCCAAACTCGATACGGCCGTCAACCATTTGACCGCCGCCGGTGCAAAAGTATCTGCATCCGATTTCGACGTCACCGAAGCCGAAGCCGTGCGTAAGGGTGTCGACGAGATCGAAGCCCGCGTTGGGCCGATCGATATCCTCGTCAACAATGCCGGCATGCAGTTCCGCGCACCGCTGGAGGATTTTCCCGTCGACCGCTGGGAACAGTTGCTGAAGACCAATGTCTCCAGCGTGTTTTACGTCGGTCAGGCGGTTGCCAAGCACATGATCGGTCGCGGTCGCGGCAAGATCATCAACATCGCCTCGGTGCAGAGCGAACTCGCCCGTCCGGGCATCGCGCCCTATACGGCCACCAAGGGTGCAGTCAAAAACCTGACGCGCGGCATGTGCACCGACTGGGCCAAACATGGCCTGCAGGTGAATGCGCTCGCGCCAGGTTACTTCAAGACGCCGCTGAACCAGGCGCTGGTCGACAGCGAGGAATTCTCGTCCTGGCTGGAGAAACGCACGCCGGCTGCCCGCTGGGGCAATGTCGACGAACTGGTCGGTGCTGCGGTGTTCCTGTCCGGCAAGGCTTCCTCTTTCGTGAATGGACACACGCTTTATGTCGACGGCGGCATCACCACGTCTCTCTGAAACTGCCGGTGCCATCGGGCCGATCGTCGTGATGGGGGTCTCCGGTTGCGGCAAGACATCCGTCGGCGAAAGGCTCGCGTCCATGCTCGACTGCCGTTACATCGAAGGCGACAGCCGTCATCCGACCGCCAATGTCGAGAAGATGCGCCAGGGCATTCCGCTTGACGATGCCGACCGCTGGCCCTGGCTGGACGTGCTCGGCACTGAGCTCGGCGATGATGCGCGCACCATCATCTCCTGCTCCGCGCTGAAACGGTCCTACCGCGACCTGTTGCGGGCAAGGGCAGGGCGGCCGGTGACATTCGTGTTCCTGCAGGGAACGCGGACACTGCTAGCCTCGCGGATGGGCGCCCGCGAAGGCCATTACATGCCGCTGTCGTTGCTCGACAGCCAATTAGCCACGCTGGAACTACCGCAAAGCGAGCGGGACGTAGTGACCGTGGAAATCGACCAGCCGCTCGAACGGATCGTTCACGATGCCATCGCCCGCATCGCCGCGTTCGGTTTTGCGACCGCAACAGACAATTGATAAATTTATCATGGAGGACACTATGACCAAGCCGGAGATTCTGCTTGTCGGCCCATACCCGGAATGGGATCTGGTCGAGCTCGAGGCAAAATTTGAAGTTCGCAAGCTTTATGAGGCGACAGATCGCGACGCATTCCTGCAGCAGCATGGCGGAAACATCCGCGGCATCGCTACCCGTGGAGAGCTCGGTGCCTCGGCAGAGCTCATCGGCAGGTTGCCGAAGCTGGAAGTGGTGTCGGTGTACGGGGTCGGCTACGATGCAGTCAATCTCGAGGCCTGTCGCGCACGTGGCATTCGCGTCACCAACACGCCTGATGTGCTGACCAACGACGTCGCTGATCTCGGTGTGGCCATGATGCTCGTTCAGTCACGCGGAATGATTGGTGCGGAGCGGTGGGTAAAGGACGGAAGCTGGTCGGCGAAGGGCCTTTACCCGCTAAAGCGAAAGGTCTGGGGCCGGAAGGCAGGCGTGCTGGGCCTAGGCCGGATAGGCTTTGAGGTTACCAAGCGCCTTAGGGGCTTCGACATGGATATTGCCTATAGCGATGTGGCGGCAAAGGATTTTGCAAAGAACATCACCTTCATCGCCGATCCAGTCGAACTCGCCCGGCACTCTGACTTCCTGTTTGTTACGCTCGCCGCTTCAGCCGCCACGCGCCATATCGTTTCGAAGGAGGTCCTTGAAGCTCTTGGCCCGGAAGGCATGCTGATCAACATCTCGCGTGCTTCTAATATAGATGAGGATGCGCTGCTCGACGCGTTGGAAAGCGGCACGCTTGGATCCGCCGCGCTCGACGTGTTCGAAGGGGAGCCAAATCTCAACCCGCGCTTCTTGAAACTCGACAATGTTCTGGTGCAGCCGCATCACGCTTCGGGCACAATTGAAACCCGCAAAGCAATGGGCAAGCTGGTGCGCGACAACCTCGTGGCTCACTTCGCTGGCGATACGCTTCCAACTCCCGTCATCTGAGGATAGCCTGATGAAAGCCATCGTTATTCATGCCGCTAAGGATTTGCGGATCGAGGCAAGAGAAGTGGAGACGCTTGCTGCCGGACAAGTTGAAGTCGCCATCGAGGCGGGCGGCATCTGCGGATCCGATCTTCACTACTACAATCACGGCGGCTTTGGTACTGTGCGCGTTCGAGAACCGATGATCCTCGGCCATGAAGTGGCTGGCACGATCAAGGCTCTGGGTGAGGGGGTGTCAGGCTTTGCGATCGGTGACCGGGTAGCGGTCTCGCCGAGCCGACCCTGCAGCCGCTGCGAATATTGCCTAAAGGGCCAGCAGAATCATTGCTCGAACATGCGCTTCTATGGCTCGGCGATGCCGATGCCACATATCCAAGGGGCATTTCGTCAGCGTTTGATTGCCGAAGTTTGGCAGTGCCACAAGGTCGCGGATGGCGTCTCGATCAATGAGGCGGCGATGGCGGAACCGTTCGCCGTCACTCTGCATGGCGTCAACCGCGCCGGCCCGCTGACCGACAAGCGCGTTCTGGTGACCGGCTGCGGCCCGATCGGCGCGTTGGCCATCATTGCTGCGCGTGCCCATGGCGCCCGCGAGATCGTTGCCACCGATGTGATGGACGCCGTTCTGGCGAAGGCGCTCGAGGTTGGGGCCGACCGAGTCATCAACGTCGCCGAAAGCCCGGAAGAACTTTCGGCCTATGCGGCTGGCAAGGGGTATTTTGACGTGCAGTTCGAAGCCTCCGGCAATGAGAGGGCCGTGCGCTCGGGCCTTGAAGTGCTGCGTCCGCGTTCGACGGTGGTGCAACTTGGTCTCGGCGGTGAGGTCTCCATTCCGCAGAACATGGTCGTTGCCAAGGAAATCGAGATGAGGGGCACTTTCCGATTCCACGAGGAGTTCGGACTGGCCGTCGACTTTATCGGTAAGCGCCGCGTCGATCTCAAGCCGCTGCTGAGCGGCACGTTCCCTCTTGAGGATTCCGTACAAGCATTTGAAGCTGCGGGTGATAGAAGCAAGTCGATGAAGGTGCAACTAGCGTTTTGATGCGGCTCAAAACCAAAATAGCTGTATGACCCTTCGAGATGCGACGCTCGATGGAGGGGTTTCAATGGTCCTAGGTTCTAAGTCACTCACGAGCTCGGCTAACAACATATCGTTCCGCTCAATGTTTGAAGCGCCAACCATCGAAGCTGTTAGCCTAATTCAACGCTCTCCTGTGGGTAGATTAGTCCGATTTGCTTCCTAATCTCATCCAGTACGCCCATGATCTCGACGCTCTGGCTAACAGGCATGTGGCTCGAGTGCTCGGACGTGCGCACAAGCCGCTCCAGTTCAAGCGCCTGAAACTGCATGCCTCGACCGGGAACCCTGCCGTCGAATATTTCGATCACGTTTCCCTTGTGGTCGATGACCCGAAATGAGGTCGGCGTATACCAAGTTGCATCGATTTCGATGCGCGCCAGTGAACCGAAGATCACCGCTGTATTCGGAAGTTGCAGATCGAGCGCCGATACCGTTGTGGAAACGGATCCACCGGGGTGAGACATGATCGTTGCGATCTCTGCATCGACGCCAGTTTCCTGGAAACGGGCAGTGGCGGCAATGGAAACGGGGGCGCCAAGAATATCGTAGGCGAAAGAGATCGGGTAAATCCCGAGATCAAGCAGAGCGCCGCCTCCCAAGGCCAGCGAGTTCAGGCGGTGGTTCGGATCGGTGGGCAGGAATTGCCGATGCTCGGCGCGAAGCGAGCGCAACGTGCCGAGCGTTCCGGCGTCGATGATCTCGTGAATGCGCCGCATATGCGGCAGAAATCGCGTCCACATCCCTTCGAGCACCGTCACCCCCCGTTGCTGCGCGCTCGATACGAGCAATTCGGCTTCGGCGGCATTGATGGTGAAGGGCTTTTCGATCAGGACATGTTTGTCGGCCTCGATGGCGAGCAGGGCAGCCGACACATGCTGAGGATGCGGCGTTGCGATATAGACGATGTCGACCTCGTCGTCCGCGACCAGTTCTTCATAACTTCCATAGGCAACCGGAATCGCGAAACGCTCTGCAAAGGCGGTGGCCTTCTCAAAGGTTCGCGATCCGACGGCATGAACCGTCAGACCTGCCTCGATCAAATCCTGGGTAAAAAGTTCGGCAATCCAGCCCGTTGCCAGAACACCCCATTTCAGATTGTCATCCACCCGTCTTCTCCTTACCGTTCAGGTGATGCCGATTTCGTCTCACGCCAATCAGCGCGGCTATCATATTGTTTGCCTCGATCGTCGTTTTAAATCAGCCGGACAAGCAGGTTCAGCCGTCACGATATCAGGTCCCGCAGCGCGGAGGCGACGAGCGCGTGGTCCTCGACATCCGGAAGGCCGCTGACCGCAACTGTTCCGATCAGGGTTCCGCCGGTGAGGATCAACGGCACCGCGCCGCCGCTGGCGACATAATCGGCAGGCGGCAGTCTGAAACGCTGGTTGAAATCGTATCCGCCTTTCTCTGCGTCAAGTCGCAGCTGCAGCGAGCTGCGGTGGAAACGATGTACTGCCGCGCATTTGCGGCGTGTCCAGTCGAAATTGTCGATTGTCGCCTTTCCGGCTAATGTGGCGAACACGACATCCGCGCCATGACGAACTTCGATGGCGACCGACAGATCGTTTTCGACGGCCTTCTGGCGGATGAGGCTGCCCAATTGCCAAGCGAATGCATAGTCGAAGTTGGGTATCGTCAGTTGCGCCCGTTCTTCGGCGAGGACTTCCAGTGAATATGGTTGCCCGGTCATGCGTCTTGTCCTTTCTCCATTTTCAGCGCGGCCATGGCGTAAATTTTTTCAAGCGCGATCATGTTGTTGACGGCGTCCGACCTGCCCGTGAGCGGAGGGCGTCCGCTGTCGATTGCCTCGACAAAGGCCTGCAGTTGGTAATCATAGGTCGTGCCGCCGCCAAGGGTGAACTCCTCGAGGCGACCGTCGTAGGTCTGGCGGATCGAGTGCCCCTTGTGCGGTAGCACCGGATTGTCGATCTCGATCGTTCCGCCATCGCCAATGACGGACAGGCGCGCTTCGAACGGAGGCTTGGCAATATGGGCGACAAGTTCGGCATCGACATTACCGAAGCGCAGGCGCGCATGCATGCTTTCATCGACGCCAAGTGCGGTGAGCGTGGCTTTTGCAGACAGGACTTTCGGCTCCTCGCCGAAGAAATTCCGTAGCCAATGCAGGGGGTAACATCCAAGATCCATCATGCAGCCGCCCCCCTGGCCGGGATCGTGCCGGATGGAGGCTGGATCGAAGGGAATATCGACGTAGAACTCTGCCTTCACGCTTTTCAGTGTACCAAGCCGTCCGCTCTCCTTCAACTCGAGAAGGTGCAGGAAAACCGGGTGATACCGGTCGTGAAATGCCTCCATCAGGATTTTTCCGCTGGCGGCGGATGCCGCAAACATGGTCTCCGCCTCCGCCGATGACATGGCTATCGGCTTTTCGCACAGGACATGTTTGCCGGCTTCAAGCGCTGCAACCGACCATTGCGCGTGCCCCGCTGGCGGCAACGCGTTGTAGACCGCATCAATTTCCGGGTCAGCCAGCAGGTCGGCATAACTGCCGTAGGATTTTGGTATGCGGTGCAAGGCCGCATAATCGGCCCCTGCCTGAGCGCGCCTGGACGCCACGCCGTAGATCGTGACATCCGACCGACGGCGGGCCGGCTGAATGATCGAGCGCGGCGCGATGCCGGCTGCACCCAGAATTCCGATACGTAACATGCCTGCCTCGCGTTCAGTTGAAGAAGTCATGGTCATCGTCACCCAGATACGGGCGCGCCGCTTCCGGAATGATGTCGACACCCATGCCAGGACGATCCGGAACATCGACAAACCCGTCGCGGACGATCTGCTGCGGCAGGCCTTCGACGATGTCGTACCACCAGTCGGGATCACCGGTCGTGTATTCGAAGGCGAGGAAATTGTTCGGCAAGGTCGCCGAGACCTGGGTGAGGGCGGCAAGACCCAGCACGCCGTTCGCAGTTCCATGCGGGGCCATCATGATGCCATGTAGATCGGCGTATTCGGCGATCCACTTGAGTTCGGCGATGCCGCCGACATCGGCCGGATCGGGACCGATGACGCTGACGGCCTGGGACTCGATTAGTTCCTTGAAGTTCTGGCGCAGGTAAATTTGCTCGCCGGTGTGGATGGGCGTGGACGTGGCGCGCGTGAGTTCACGATAGACGCCGGCATTGACCCAAGGCGTGTAATCGCCCGACAGCAGATCCTCCACCCACAAGAGGTGATAGGGTTCGAGCTTGCGGGCAAGCCGGATCGCATCAGGCAACATCCAGCCGGGGCCGGCATCCAGCGCAAGTCCGATCTTGTCGCCAGTCACTTCCTTCATGGCGGCGACGCAATCGACAAAATGGTTGAGGCCTTTTTCGGTGATCGGGCCGCGATCCAGCGCACCATGGAACGGGCTGGCATTGGGCTCGCCGTAATAAAAACCGTCGACCTCGCGCTTCATGGCCGAGTGAAAGCCGATCGGCTGCTTGATCATGGTGAAGCCCTCGGGCAGTTCCATCATCCGCTTGATGTCGGCAGCAAGCGAGTGAGGGGAATGATCGGGCAGCGGAAAGCGGATGGAGCCATTATAGACGCGCACTTTATCGCGCACCTTGCCGCCGAGCAGCTTGTATACCGGCACGCCGGCCGCCTTTCCGGCCACGTCCCAGAGCGCCATCTCGATCACGGACACTGCCGATCCCCATGGCTTGAAACCGCCGCGCTGGCGGATTTTCAGCATGACGCGCTCGACATTCGTCGGGTCTTCGCCGGTCAGGGCATCGCGGAATGCCAGGATGTGTGGCTTGAGATTGCTCTTCCAGGTCTCTGCCTGCCCGAAACCGCTGATGCCCTCGTCGGTGACGATCCGCACGATGGGACTTTTGCCGATGACGGCGCATTTCAAGTCGATGATCTTCATTCTTCCTCCCTGAAGAATAAGGCAGTGGCAATATCAGGCGCGGGGCATGCTTTCGCTCATGGTGCGTGCTGCATCCATCACGGCCAGTCGTATCATGGTCATCCGATCGGCTGGTGTTCCCGCCAGAAAGGGTACGCTGATGGCGGCAACATTGATGCCGCCGGCATCGAAAACTGGGGCCGCAAATGCCAGAATACTGGGCGCGTTCTCACCCTTGTCCTGCGCCCAGCCCTGTTTGCGGATTTTCGCAAGCTCGACCTCGAGACGTTTCGGGTCGGTGATTGTCTTGCTGCTGAATGATGCCAGCGGTCGGGCCAACCAGGCCTGCAGCTTGTCGGGCGGCAGGTGTGCCAGCAGGATCTTGCTCGCCGCACCCGCGTGAATGGGCATTCGTTGCCCCGGCGCGACAGACAGTGCGTATTCCTTGCGGCCCTGAACGGCCGCGAGAACAAGAATGCCGGCGTCATCGATGATCGACAGTTTCACACCTTCACCCAGCATGTTCGCGAGCCGGTCGAGATGCGGCTGCGCCAGCGTGATGAGATCGACATCGAGGCTGCCCGGCCCGACATGGGCCGCGAGGCTCAGCAGCCTTCGACCGAGAAAATAAGCGCCCGTGGCATCCCGCCTGACCATATCGTGAAGCTGTAGCGAGTTGAGAACGCGGTAGATCGTCGTGCGGGGAACGGCCAGGCCAGCAACGATGTCGCTGATGGTCGCGCCCGGCTTTCGCTCCAGATGCACCAGTACGTCCATCATCTTGTCGATGGCGGGTACCCGGTGTTTTTGAGCGGCGTCATCGTTGAAATCGAGATCCATTCAGATTTCCTCCCGTGTCCATCGACTAACACAGAAAAATGAACTTTCAAAGTTCATAAATGAACATTTTAAATATCTTTAATTGCCAAAACACCTGTACGATTTCGTAGTGTAGGCAGGAGGCTGACATCCAAAGCATTGAAAATAAATAATTAAAACTTGGTTTTAGTAATGACCACACTGGCATTTCCCGGTGTCATCGGTGGCCATTGACATTTTGTATATTACACTCTTATGATCACAATAGAACTGCGTTAGTTCATATTTGAATTGACAGCTTGGAGGAGCGGCGGTGGAGGGGCAATGCGCGTCGGATTGAGTCTTTTTGGCAAAACGTTGAACGAGGACGGCGCGCGATATGCCGCGCAGCTCGGTGTTCATGACGTCGTTTTGCACTTCACTGACTATAGTCGCAACGGCGACAATTTCCGCTACCTCGCGGGAGAGGTTGGGCCGATCAACGGCGACTGCATCGATGCGCCGCTTTGGACCTATGACCATATGCGCGCCTGTGTCGGCATGCTGGCACGTCACCATATTAAACCTGCGGCACTTGAAAACATATCGCCGAACTTCTGGTCCGACATTCTTCTCGACGGTCCGGAAAAGGCAAGCCAGATGGCCGCGATGAAACAACTGGTGCGCGATGCCGGCCGTGCGGGCATTCCCGTCATCGGCTATAATTTCTCCATCGCCGGTGTCTGGGGCTGGCAGCGTAAGCGTGTGGCGCGAGGCGGTGCTACGACAGCGGTCTTCAATCTTGCCGAAATACCTGGCGATGATCCTGTGCCTGACGGCATGGTCGGCAATATGCGCTACCGCGCCGCCTTGTCGAACAAGGTGGCGACTGAGATTGAAGAAGAAGAATTTTGGCAGCGGCTGGAATGGTTCCTGCAGCAGCTTGTGCCGGTGGCCCAAGAAGCCAATGTCCGCCTTGCTGCGCATCCTGACGATCCGCCGGTCGAGCGGCTGCGCCGCACGCCGCGGCTTGTCAACCAGCCGCACAAATACGACCGGCTTCTCGACATCGTGCCAAACCCGGCGAACGCGCTCGAATTCTGCCTGGGGTCGCTGCAGGAGATGACAACCGGCGATATCTATGAGGCGACGCGCCATTTCGCCCGCAGGGGCGCGATTGGGTATGTCCATTTCAGAAATGTCCGAGGCAAGGTGCCGCATTACGAAGAGACCTTCGTCGATGACGGCGACATCGACATGGCGGAAATCGTCAGGGTGCTGCGGGATGAGAATTACGATGGCGTGCTCGTGCCGGACCATGTGCCGGATATGGATTGCCCGGCACCATGGCACGCAGGGAATGCCTACACGATCGGATACATGAAGGCATTGATCGCAAATGCAGATTGCCTTGGGCCGTCTCGCACGGGCCGTGCACTCGCGTGACCGATTACGACATCTGATTTTCGGGTGATCCGGAGCAAAGCGGCTGTCAGCCGCGATTTAGGGAGGAGTAGCATGTTCAGTCGGAAATTGACACTGCTTGCGGCAGCGACTGCGGGTTTGCTGGTAGGCACGACTTTGGCCAGCGCCGGGGAGGTGACCTGGTGGACGCCGAACTTCAACGAGGCTCGGGCACGCGAGCTGGTGAAGACATTCGAAGCGGCGCATCCGGATATCAAGGTCAAGCTTGAAATCACGGCGGCAGATGGCCTGGCACAGCGCATTTTGACGACGATGCAGTCGGGAGCTGCGCCTGACCTCATCGATGTGCAGCACGGCTGGGTCAACGGATATGCCCGCAATGAGCTGGTGACGAAACTTGATGACGTGATCGAGGATCGCGACGATTATGTTCCAGGCGCCCTGGCATACGGCACCTATGACAACGCGCTGTGGGCGATCCCGTATCGCATCGAAAGCCACGCGGTCATCTACAACAAAGACCATTTTCGTGAAGCCGGTCTCGATCCGGAAAAGTCGCTAGAAACCTGGCCGCAGCTTGTCGAGGCGGCCAAGAAGCTGACCCGCGAGGGCCGCTCCGGTTTTGCCATCACCGGCGGTGGAGAAGTCGGCAATACCATCTTCCGCTCTCTGCCGTTCATCTGGATGAATGGCGGATCGATCATTTCCGAAGACCAGACCAAGGCAACGGTCAACGAGCCCAAGGCCGTCGAAGCGGTCAAGTTCTATACCGACATGTATACGGAGCTGAAAGCCTCGCCGGCATCGACGCTGGAAAATGACGGAACGGCCAACCGCCGTCTGTTTATCGCTGGCACGGTTTCGATGTACCAGTCCGGGCAATTTGACGTCGTCTCGATCCGCAAGGAAAACCCCAAGATCGATGTAGGCGTCATGCCGATCCCGCATCCCGAGGGCGCACAAACCGCTTCGATCCTCGGTGGCTGGAGCCTTGTTATTCCCAAGCAGGCACGCAATCCCGAAGACGGTAAAGTGCTGTTGAAGTTCCTGGCAAAGGCTGAGAACCAGGCGATCCTGACCGATACATTTCCGGCCCGGACATCCGGCATGTCTGCCGAGCGCTTCAAAAATCCCGATCTAAACGCGTTCAAGGAAATGCTGCCGCACGGCCGCGCCCTACCTGCCAACAAGAACTGGGTGCAGATCACCCAGGCCTATTTCGATGGCATCCAGCGCATTCTCCTTGGCGACGAGGACGTGCAGACGTCGATGGACCATGCCGCCGAAGATATTCAGGCGCTGCTGGACCAGTAGTCCACCCGTCCGAACGCATGGCCATCGGATGTCTGCCCGATGGCCAG
Source organism: Agrobacterium larrymoorei (assembly GCF_005145045.1). Lineage (NCBI taxonomy): Bacteria > Pseudomonadati > Pseudomonadota > Alphaproteobacteria > Hyphomicrobiales > Rhizobiaceae > Agrobacterium > Agrobacterium larrymoorei. The sequence continues at coordinate 340,039 of NZ_CP039694.1, read as the reverse complement.
TCTCACAAGGAGATAGCCAATGGTCCGCCAATCGACGGGTCTACTCTTCGTCTTGCCAGCGCTTATCGTGCTCGCGATGCTGATCGCCTATCCGGTCGCCTATACCGGTCTGCTGAGCGTCAGCAACCAGCAGGGTGAATTCGTCGGGGTTAAAAACTTCGCGACCGTGCTGGGTGCCCGTGCAACGCCGCAGGCGTTCTGGAACACGCTCTATTTCGTGGGTGCGTCCATCATCTTCCAAGTGGCGCTTGGAACGGCCGCCGCAGTGTTGCTAAATCAGAATTTTACCGGCAGGGCGATCGTCCGGTCGATCACGGTTATTCCTTGGGTCGTTCCTGGCATCGTTGCGGCGACGACCTGGGCATGGATGTTCCACACAGAGTTCGGGATCATCAACTACATGATGACAGCGCCCGCCATCATTGACCAGCCGATCGGATGGCTGACGAACCGCGATACGGTTATGCCGGTGCTGATCGCCATCAACGTCTGGAAGATGTTTCCATTCGTCACCGTCATGGTGCTCGCCGGCCTGCAGTCGATCCCCAACGATCTTTATGAAGCCGCGCGGATCGATGGTGCAAGTTTCTGGGAGGAGGTCTGGCACATCATGCTACCGCAGGTCCGCCCGATCATCACCGCTGTCACTTTGCTTCTGGTGATCTGGGGCTTGAACTCCATCACCATTATCTACGCGATCACCCGTGGCGGGCCCGCCAACAAGACGCTCATCACGCCCATCCAGATCTTCAGGATGGCATTTGAGGCGGTGCAGTTCAACCAGGCGGCGGCGCTTTCCGTGCTGTTCTTCGCCGTCGCGATCGTGGTCGTCTTCGTCTACGTCAAATTCATTCAAGCGCCCTCGGGAGAAGCTCGATGAACGCCGCTACCCCAAAACTCAAGCGGACCGGCATGCCGGTGGCGCTGATCGCCATTGGCGCCATCCTTCTGGTCGCCGTCAGTCTGTTCCCCTTCGTCTGGATGGCGATCTCGTCGGTCAAGACGCTCGGTGAACTCTACACAGTGCCTCCGAGCTGGTTCCCGCACGCGCCGACTTGGGCGAATTATTACACCGTCATCTTTGAATCCAACATTCCCCGCTATTTCCTCAACAGCGTCATCATTTCGGTGGGGTCGACGGGGCTCGCTCTCATTCTGGCGATCTTCGCATCTTATGGATTTGCCCGCTTCAACTTCAAGGGAAAGTCTGTCCTGCAATCATTCGTGCTGGTGGGGCAACTCCTGCCGACGGCGGCGATCATCGTACCGCTGTTCATTACGCTGCGTGTTCTCGGTCTGGTCAATACCTTCTGGGGCCTCATCCTCGTCTACATGATCATCACGCTGCCATTGTCTGTCTGGATGCTGACCAGCTATTTCAAGGCCATTCCAGTCGAGCTCGAAGAGGCGGCGATCGTTGATGGCGCCTCGCGTATCGGCGTGCTTTTCCGCATTACCCTGCCGCTTTCGACGCCAGGCATTGTCGCGGTTCTCGTCTATGCCTTCGTGACCACCTGGAACGAGTTCATCTTCGCCCTGTGCTTCGCGACGGATTCCTCGGTGAAGACATTGCCGATCGGTTTGGCGGAGTTTTCCACCGAGTTCAACACGGACTGGGGCGCCGTCATGGCGGCATCGCTGGTGATGACGCTGCCGATCGCCCTTCTATTCCTCAGCATGCAGAAGCTCTTTGTCGGCGGCCTGACCGCGGGCGCGACTAAAGGATAAATCATGACTAGCAACATCATTCCTCCGATGGGTTTGGGAACCTATGGCCAGACTGGATCGGAAGGCGTGGATGCCATGCTGGCGGCCATCGAGATCGGATACCGGCACCTCGATACGGCGCAGAGCTATGGAACGGAAGTGACGGTCGGCGAGGCCGTGGCAAGGTCCGGGATCAAGCGAGCCGAATTTTTCGTGACCACCAAGGTCGCCGATACCAATCTTGCAAGCGGCGATTTCCTGCCCAGCGTGGAGCGCAGTCTGCAGACGTTGAAACTCGATCAGGTCGATCTCCTGCTGATCCATTGGCCGACCAGAGACCAGATCGTTCCGTTCGAAGACTATGTGCATGCGCTCGCGCAGGCGCGCGAACAGAAAATCGCCCGCCTGATCGGCGTGTCCAACTTTCCCATCGCCCTTTTGGAGAGGGCGGCGGAGCTTATCGGCCATGATGCCCTGGCGACGAACCAGATCGAGATCCATCCCTATTTGCAGGCGCCAAAAATCCGTAACCATGCGCGTCAGGCCGGATTGCAGCTCACCGCCTATATGCCGCTCGCCAAGGGGCGCGTGCTCGACGATCCGCTGATTGCCGCGATCGCCGAACGCCTGTCGGCAACGCCAGCGGCAGTCGTCCTGGCATTCCTCATGGCCGAAGGCCACATCATCATTCCATCGTCTGCAAACACAAAGCGGCTCAGGGACAATTATGCAGCGCTCGATCTGCGCCTGAGCGATGCCGACATGGCGCAATTGCGCGGGTTGGATCGCGGCGAGCGGATGATCAACCCGGAAAAATCTCCCGCCTGGGACGATTGAGCACGCACTTCATACACACAAGTTGGCGGTCGGCCGCGACGGCGTGGCTAACCGCAGAGGAGGACTGAATGGGTTCTGTAACAATTCGCGATGTGCGCAAATCCTACGGTGCGCTGGAAGTGCTGCACGGCGTTTCGGTCGATATCGCCGACGGAGAGTTCGTCATTCTGGTCGGGCCGTCGGGATGTGGCAAATCCACGCTGCTGCGCATGCTTGCAGGCCTTGAGGACATCACTGCCGGCGACGTGCTGATTGATGATGATCTTGTCAACGCTAAGCCGCCGAAAGAGCGTGACATCGCCATGGTGTTTCAAAGTTACGCGCTTTACCCGCACATGACGGTCGAAGCCAATATGGGCTTTTCGCTCAAACTCAGCAGGGCGCCAAAGGACGAGATCAAGAAGCGTGTGGCCAATGCTGCCCGTATTCTTGGCCTCGAACCGTATCTACAGCGTTATCCCAAGCACCTGTCGGGAGGGCAGCGGCAGCGTGTGGCGATGGGCCGGGCGATCGTGCGCGATCCAAAAGTGTTTCTGTTCGACGAGCCGCTCTCCAATCTCGATGCCAAGCTGCGTGTGCAGATGCGCTCGGAGATCAAGCAGAACCACCAGCGCCTGAAAACCACCACGGTTTACGTCACACACGACCAGATCGAGGCGATGACGATGGCAGACCGGATCGTGGTGATGAATGGTGGTTATATCGAGCAGATCGGCACGCCGCTCGAGCTTTATGATACGCCGGCTAACCTGTTCGTCGCCGGCTTCATCGGTTCGCCAGCCATGAATTTCATTGAGGGCACAATTCGCGACGGCAGGTTTGCGTCGACCGATGGCACCGTGATCGACCTTGGCGGCCGCAATGCGCCTGCAAACGGAACTGCAGTGAAGCTCGGCATTCGCCCCGAGCACCTGCATCTCGATGTGGATGGGGCGAAGGCGGAGGTCATAACGGTCGAGCCGACCGGTTCCGAAACGCTCGTCGCGCTCAAATATGCAGGTCAAGATGTCGTTGCCGCCTTCCGCGATCGTATCGCCGCGCGACCGGGTGATATCATCACCATTCGACCGGATCTGGCAAAGCTACACCTTTTCGACGCAAAGACCGGCGTTAGGCTAGAGGCGTGATATGGGCGATCCGGCTGCAGCGCTGACCCAGGATACAGTCATCCAGATATGCTTCTTAACCCATGATGTCGAAGCATCGGCTCGATGGTTTTCAGGCCTGACCGGCAAGCCCATGCCGCAGATGACCTTTGCCGCCGATCCGCAGAAGGCCTTTGCCGACTACCGCGGGCAGCCTGCTTCGGTGACGTGCCGGATCATGATGTTTCATTTCGGAAATATCGATCTCGAGTTTCTCGAACCCGGACCGGAGCCCAGCGTCTGGCGCGAACTGTTGGAGCACAAGGGGCCGGGTTGTCACCACATTGCGTTCAGGACGCGCAACATGGGGCAGCAGGGCAAAACTCTCGAGGCGCATGGCCACGCGAAAATCCAGAGCGGGGAGTTTCAGAGCGGTACGGGCCGATATGCCTATTTCGACACGATGAACGATCTTGGGGCGTTCATCGAACTTCTCGAATTTGATAACGACAAGGACGTTCCATGACCTATCTGGTTTCCTACCAACTGTATTCCTCGCGAAATTTTCCGCCCCTGCCTGACCAGTTTCCCGTCCTGAAGGCTATGGGATATGATGCCGTCGAACCATGGCTACCCGCTTACGAGGCGGACCCGCAACTGTTTCGCCGCCAGCTTGACGATGCAGGGCTGAAATGCCTCGGCTTTCACATGCCGCTGACCGGCCTAGTCAGTGAGCCGAACAAATACTTCGATATTGCCGAAACGCTGGGAAGCGACCTTCTGATTCCGCCGTATGTCAAACCAGAGGACCGCGGGAATACGCCCGATTACTGGAAGTCGCTTGGACTGGCGCTGGCTCAAGGCGCTGACGACGCCGCAACGAGGGGCCTTCGCGTGGCCTGGCACAACCACGATTTCGAATATACGCTCTTCGACGATGGCACGCGCCCGATCGATCACATCCTCGGCCAGGACAGCATCGTCAAGTTTGAGATCGATTGCGGCTGGATCACCCGGGCCGGCGGGGATGCCGCCGCAGAACTCGAAAAATTCGCCTCCCAGATCGTTGCAGTTCAGCTGAAGGATGTCGCTCCGGTGGGAACGGAAACGGAGGATGGTTGGGCCGCGACCGGTGACGGAATTATCGACTGGGCAGGGCTGCTTCCGTCCATCCGCGCGACGTCGGCGGATCATGTGGTCGTAGAGCACGACAACCCCGCTGACTGGAAACGCGTGGCGCAGCGTTCCATCGATTTCATTCGCCGCACGATCGCTTGATCGTCGTCCGCAACAACAGGAGTTTCCCCATGCTTACCGTTTCCGAGATCGCCCATGTTGCGATCATGGTATCTGACGTCGAACGAACCCTCGATTTCTACGTTAACAAGCTTGGCTTCGAAGAAGTCATGCGGCTTGATCGCGATGGCGCCCTCTGGCTTGTCTATCTGCGGGTCACCGACACGCAGTTCATCGAGATTTTCCATGGCGGCACGGGCGACCGCGCGCCTGCCTTCGAACTGATCGGGTACAATCACCTCTGCCTTTCGGTTCCTGATATCGAAAAGAGTGTGGTGGAACTCGAACAGGCCGGTATCCCGCTGTATCGGGCGAAGAAGCTCGGGCTTGATGGAAACTGGCAATGCTGGATCGAGGATCCGGACGGCCACCGTATCGAAGTCATGCAGATGATGCCGGATGGGATGCAGATGACGGCGATTGCACGACGACGGTAATCAGCCTGAGCTTCTTTTCGCGCAAGATGAGGTCCAAGGTCGATAAAAGAGCAGAGAACATATGATATCTAAGGACTAACGGCTGTATGGTTCACTCCATACGATGCCAAACCCGTTGCTGACGTCGTAACGCTGCTCTGACCGGGGCGAGCAGAACTTTCTCTTATCTTTAGTTCCCCGGGCAAAAGCGTCAGGCTCGGTGCAGGAAGTGTGCCTCGCCCCTCCATCAAGGCCACGAGCTTGTTTGCTGCTGCTTGCGCCAACAAAGTCCCGTCATTGCGCACGGAGGTGAGTGTCGTGTGGGAAAAGGCTCCAAATTCTATGTCGTCATAACCGACGATAGAAAGGTCTTCGGGTACTCGAAGACCTTTCAGCTTCGCCCAGCGCATTGCGCCTAGGGCAAACATGTCTGAGGAGGCGAATACGGCTGTCATCCCGGAATTGCGTTCCGCAAGTTCGTCCATCGCCCGAAATCCGGCCTCCATGCTGAAGCCGGCGGGTTCCACGATCCGGGCGATGTCCAAGGGCAAGCCGTGCACTTGGTGTGCATGCTGAAATCCCTTCAACTTCAGTGGTTTATCGTATAACGGGCCGAGTGCGCCGATTTTTGTGTGGCCGAGTGCTATCAGATGTGTCGTGGCGTCATAGGATGCCTGAAATTCGTCGACGCCCACGGCGTCCAGGCCGGTGTCGCGGGCGCCGACCAGCATGACGATCGGAAAATTTCGTGCCCTGAGACGGCGTAGCTGTTCGAGATTTGTGTGGTCCACGGGATAGATCAGCAGGCCGTCTATCATGTGGCGGCGGAACATCTCTATTGCCGATGTCTCCTGCTCCGGCGTCGAGGAACTGGCGAAAAGCACGCTGTAACCCCGTGCGGCCATTTCGCGTTGCAGTGCGGTTGCAACGGCTGCGGGCTGTGGGTTGGTCAGATACTCGACCAGCATGCCCACCGTATGGCTTCGCTTGGTAACCAGAGACTTTGCCGTGGCGTTGGGTATGTAGTCCAGCTCTTCCGCCGCCTTTAAAATCTTGTCCCGCGCTGCCTGCGAAATCCGCGTGCTTCCCCTCAAGGCCAGGGAAACGGTGTTCACTCCATAGCCGGTAGTAACAGCGATATCAGCCAAGGTCGGTTTGCGTGGTGCTGCCATTGGATTCTCCTCAATCCTACGTAACCCACAAAAACGGACTTGCAAAGTAGATGTAGTAGCGTTACTACATATTTATGGCGTAACCATACTATACCCCTTCAAAGGGGTCGCCAGAAAGACGGTGCGCCGCCTGAACCAAGGCGTCGTTTCGATCTTCGAACCTTGGAGGAGGAAAATAATGGATTACGTAAAAAACGCCGTTCTGGGCGGACTTTCAGCATTGCTTTTGTCAACATCCGCGTTCGCCGAGGACTTGAAGGTAGAGGTCTACACCAACTGGGTTTCAGGTGGAGAGTCCGCAGCTCTGAACGCCATTGCCAAGGCTTTCGAGGCCAAGGGCGGTAAGTGGATCGATTTTGCTGTGCCGGGCGATACCGTCGCTCCCGCAATTTCGCGCATCGTGGCAGGCGACCCGATGGGAGCCGCGAAGATGCAGTCTGCCGATCTCACCGAATTGCAGAAGGCCGGGCTTTTGGCCGATATCGATGAGGTTGCCGCCAAAAACAAATGGAAGGATCGCCTTCCTGACTTCATGTGGAACTCGATCACGCGCGATGGCCACGTCTATGGCGCACCCATCAATGCGCAATCCGAAGTCTGGCTTTGGTACAACAAGGCGGTGTTCGAGAAAGTCGGCATCAAGGAGCCGCAATCCTATGACGAGCTTTTCGCTGCGCTCGACAAGATCAAGGCGGCGGGCATCATTCCGTTTGCAGTCGGTGGTCAGGACTGGCAGTTGAACATTCTTTTCCTCAAGGTCCTCGCAGGCGTGGCTCCGGACGTGTATCTCCAGATGCAGGGCCCGGATTACGAGGCAGCCATTAAATCCGACGGTTTCAAAAACGCTGCCGCCATATTCGGTAAGCTGCGGGCCTATGATGATGCGGGCAGTCCCGGTCGGCAATGGAACGTAGCCGTCAACATGGTCGCATCAGGTCAGGCCGCCATGATGGTGATGGGCGACTGGGCCAAGGGAGAGTTCACGGCTGCCGGGCAGACCGCAGGCAAGGAATATGGCTGCATGCTGGGCCCGCAGAATGACGCCATCATCCTGACCGGCGACATGTTCATTTTCCCCAAGATCGATTCTCAGCGTCCCGGACAGCTGCTTCTGGCCGAAACGATGCTTGAGCCTGAAATTCAGGTGCCATTCAATATTGCCAAGGGCTCGATGCCTTCCGTGCTGGATACCGATGTCAGCCAGATGGACGAATGCACGCAGAAGGCGATGAAGGTGTTGCAGGACCCGGCCAAGCGTTTGCCCGGCCTGTCTTACGTCATGACGCCGGACCGCAGGGCTGCGATCATGGATGCCGTCGCGAAATACTGGAGCAATGGGTCCTCCGCCCCAGATGTTCTCGTCGACTCGATGCTGAAGGCCTTCAACTCCACGGAGTAGGCCGGGACGTAACGCCCTTCAGAAGGGTTCGTCAGCGTTTTTCGAAGGACATCCCATGACTAGACCCAGGTTTCGCACCCTGCCGGCCATGATTGCCATGACGCCTACGATTTTCTTTGTCGTGGTGGTGATCGGTTTCGGCCTCCTCTGGACGCTCTGGACCTCGTACACTTCGTCCAAACTCCTGCCTAACAATGACTTCATCGGGCTTGCGCAGTATTCGAGGCTTTTTGCCTCGGATAACTGGCAGGTGGCCTGTATAAATGTCGCGATTTTTGGCGGGCTCTTTATCGGCGGCTGCCTTGCTCTGGGCTATGGTCTTGCCGTGGCTCTGGATCAGAGCATTCGCTTTGAGGACACGTTCCGCACCATCTTCCTCATGTCGGCCTCGCTCTCCTTCGTCGTCACCGGCATCGTGTGGCAATGGCTCTTCGATCCGACGTTCGGCATTCAGGCCGCAGTTCGTGACTGGGGCTGGACCGACTTCCGCTTCGACTGGCTGACGCGCGAAAGTACGGCGATCTACGCGCTGGTCGGCGCTGGCGTCTGGCAGGCCACGGGGCTTGGCATGGTCATCATGCTCGCCGGACTGCGCGGCATCGATCAGGACATCTGGAATGCCACCCGTGTGGATGGTGTGCCGGCATGGCGCGTCTACATTCACGTCATTCCCGCCATGATCCGGCCGATGGTTGCCACGGCAGCCGTTCTCCTCTCGCTGACCGCCATCAAAATCTACGATCTGGTGGTGGTGATGACGGGCGGCGGGCCGGGAATATCAACCGAAGTGCCAGCCAAATACGTCATGGACATGCTGTTCCAGCGCAACAATCTCGGGCAGGCCACCGCTGCGGCCACCATCATGCTGCTGGCGATTTGCGTTCTCGTGGGTCTGCCATGGCTGCTGCTGCGCCGAAAGGAGGCTGCGAAATGATCCCCGACGGTCCAAAACCACACCGCCTCTCTCTTTCCCGCATCGCCGTTTATGTCTTTCTCTGCCTCTCGGCGCTGTTCTTCCTGCTTCCGGTTTATGTGATGGTCGTAACCTCGCTAAAGCCGATGGCGGAAATCCGCGATGGCAATCTTTTCGCCTTGCCGCACGCCCCCAGTCTGGCCGCCTGGGCCAAGGCGTGGGGCACGGCCTGCACCGGTCGCGTTTGCGAGGGGATAAGCCCCGGCATGCTGAACTCGTTCAAGATCGCCATTCCCGGAACCCTGTTCCCGGTCATTCTGGGTGCTCTCAACGGCTATGCCTTGTCTTTCTGGCGCTTCCGTGGGGCCAACTGGGTGTTTACCGCGCTTCTGGTCTCGACCTTCATTCCAATCCAGGTCTTCATTTTCCCGCTGGTGCGGATGATGACGGCGACGGGACTGTTCGGCTCGCTACCGGGGATCATCCTGATCCACACCGGTTTCACCCTGCCGCTGACGACGCTTCTGTTTCGCAACTTCTATGCTGCGGTTCCTGAGGAAATGTTCAGTGCCGCCCGCGTGGATGGCGGTGGCTTCTGGTCGATCTTCACCTTCGTTCTGGTGCCGATTTCCACCCCGATCGTCATCGTCGCCGTCATCCTGCAATTCACTGGCGCCTGGAATGACTATCTGTTCGGCCTGATTTTTGCCGGTCGGGAGAACCAGCCGATGACCGTGCTTTTGACCTCCATCGTCACCAGCCAGTACGGCGAGAAGGAATACAACGTGAATATGGCCGCGACATTGCTGTCCGCCGCCGTGCCACTGGCCGTCTACTTCATATCTGGCCGCTGGTTCGTGCGTGGCATCTCAGACGGCGCGCTGAAAGGATAAATCATGAAAAACAAGGCAAAAGGCGTCTCCGTTCGCAATGTGCAAGTGGCTTATGGGGCCTTGCAGGTCATCCGTGAGATGAACCTTGAAATCGAACCGGGTGAATTCATCGTGCTTCTGGGTGCATCGGGTTGCGGCAAGTCCACGCTTCTTTCCGTCATCGCGGGTCTGCGGGATGTAACGGCTGGGCAAATCTGGATCGGTGACCAGAATGTCACCTGGGCCGAGCCCAAGGACCGCGATATCGGCATGGTCTTTCAGAGTTATGCGCTTTATCCGCAGATGACGGTACGCGGCAACCTTTCCTTTGGATTGAGGATGGCGGGTGCGGACAAGGCCGTGATCGAAAAGCGCGTCACGGAGGCGGCGGAAATCCTTCAGCTCAGCAAGCTTCTGGAGCGCAAGCCGAAACAGCTTTCGGGCGGGCAAAGGCAGCGCGTCGCCATTGGCCGCGCCCTTGTGCGGCAGGCTGGCGTGTTTCTGTTCGACGAACCGCTGTCCAACCTCGATGCCAAGCTGCGCACGGAATTGCGGGCAGAGTTGAAGCGGCTGCACCGGGAGCTTGGGACGACGATGATTTTCGTCACCCATGACCAGATCGAGGCGCTGACGCTTGCAGACCGCATCGCGGTCATGGAGGGTGGGGTCATTCGCCAGATCGGCACGCCGAAAGAGATTTACCGCACGCCTGCCAACCGTTTCGTGGCGGGTTTCATCGGTGCGCCGGGGATGAACTTTTTCGATGGCGAACTGGTGCTTGCGCCGGAGCCCCGTTTCATCGGTAACGGTTTCGAACTGCCCCTGAACGGCTATGCCTTCACCGAGGCCCGGCCCGGTCGCGTCACTCTGGGCCTGCGCCCGGAACATGTGGGCATTCGGCCGTCTGGTGCGCATGCGCAGTTCAACACCCCTTTGACCTCGGTGGAACCCATGGGCGCAGAGACCTTGCTGTGGGGCCGTTTGGGCAACGAAGCCCTGTCGATCCGGGTGGATAGCCTGACCGGGCTGGACGAAGCTTCGTCCCTGACCTTTGATATAGATCCGGCTCTGGTTTCCCTTTTCGACGCCGATAGTGGCCAGCGCCTCTAACCTCAACACGCAGAAAGGAATGATAATGACCAATTCCGATGACACTGGCTTTGTGCCGCTTTTCGATGGTAGGACGCTGGAGGGCTGGTTTGCTACTCCTCGCACCTATGGCGAGGTGTGGCCGGGTGGCCCGACGGTGAGTGAGGCGCATCCCAAACTGTTTCCCGCCGATTATAACGAAAAGGCCGCCGCGCATCCCGCCGTCTGGACTGTTGAGGACGGTGCAATCGTCGGCCGGCAGGATGCTCCCGGCAGCGGCTGGGGAGGCTATCTGGTGACCGAGGGAGAATATGGCGACTTCGACCTGCGGTTCGAAGCCAAGCCCGATTGGCCTGCCGATACCGGCATCATGCTGCGCAAGAAAGCGCAGACGTTCCACGGGTTTCAGGTGCTTCTCGATCACCGCAAGTCGGGGTCCATCGGCGGGTTTTACGGCAACGGCATCTCCGGCTTCCACGCCGTGCCCTTTGCGCTGGATGTCGTGACCGATGCGGGTGGTAAGCCTGTCGGGCTGCGGGAGGATGATCCCGCAACCTCCATCGAGCCCTTCCGCCAGAGCAAGCGCGACCTTTTGAGCGAAGCCTGTACGGCGGAAGAGTTTCTCGAAGCCTGGAAATTCGAAGACTGGAACGACTTCCGCATCGTGATAACCGGCGCCAAGCCGAAGGCGACCTGCTGGATCAACGGGCTGAAGATCGCATCCATCGACCTCTCCACCATCACTTACCCCAATTACGACGCCGATGCCGTGGCCGAATTCCTGGGGCCGAAGGGCCACATCGCTTTCGAGGTTCACGACAATGACTGGGGCGGGTTGGGGCAAGGCCGGTGGGGCCGTGAGGCGGCTTGCCGCTGGCGCAACATTCGCATCAAGGAGCTGTAAGATGGCCGATATTCGATGGGGCATCCTCGGCACGGGGTGGATCGCCGGGCTGTTTGCGGAGGATTTGTCCAAAACCTCCGGCGCTGTCTGCGCCGCCGTGGCCTCGCGTGACGCGACCCGCGCCGAAGCCTTCGCCACCCACCACTCCATTCCTCGTTCCCATGGTGATTATGCGGCGTTGGCCGCGGACCCGGACGTCGATGTGGTTTACATCGCTTCGCCGCACAGCCACCATCACCAACACACGCGGATGATGCTGGAGGCGGGCAAGAACGTGCTGGTCGAAAAGCCGTTCACGATGAACGCAGAACAGGCGGCCGACCTGCTGGCGCTCGCCCGCGAAAAGGGGCTGTTCATCATGGATGCCATGTGGACGCTCTGCAATCCGCTTTACGGCGAATTGCAATCGCGCATCGCGGCTGGCAGCATCGGCACGCCGCGCGCCTTCTCCGCCCATATCGGTCCGATGGGAACGGGGGCAAACAGTCGCGTCGCCGATCCCGATCTTGGCGGCAGCTTCACACTGGAATGCATGGTTTATCCTTTGAATATCCTTGCAGGACTTGCGCCGAATCTGACGAAGACCGCTACTGTCGGCGCTTCCGGCCTTTTGACGGCGCGGGGGGTGGACAGTGCATCCTCCATCACGCTGAATACCTCCGATGGATATGCCTCCATGGCAGGCGGTTTCGTGCCTGAGACCGAGGGCATGGCTGGTTCCGGCTTTCACCTGATTGGAGACAAGGGCTGGCTCGCGGTCACCGACAATCTCTTCAATCCAGGAAAAGCGCTCTTTAGCACGGCGGCCGGAGTGGAAGAGTTGATCGATCCCGGTCACGAAGCCCGGTATGGATGGGAAATCGAAGAGGTGGGGCGCTGTTTGAGGGAAGGCCGGTGGGAAAGCAGCCGTGTCCCGCACGACTTGACCTTAGGCGTGATTGAGCTTCTGGATAAGGCGGTTATCCAAATCCATGGAAAGGTTCTCTCTTGACGTTCGAACCGCGCCATCTTTTCTCCGGTCAAACCTGTCAGGTCTGGACCCATGATACGGTCACGGGCGAAAATCGGCTGGTGTTCGAGACAGCCGATCTTCTGCTCGAAGCGCCTAACTGGATCGATGACGCGCTGATCCTGAACGGCGATGGCGTCCTGTGGCGGCTGCCGCTGTCAGAGCCTAACCTGGAAAAGATCGATATTGCGGGCGTTCCACCGCTGAACAACGACCACGTGCCCGACCCTGACGGTCATCACATCTTCATTTCAACGGAAGATGACTGGCAGATCTGGCGTGCGCCTCTGGCCGGGGGTGCGGCACGGCGTATCAGCTGCGACGACAACCTCATGCATTTTCTGCATGGCGTTTCTCCTGACGGTAAGCGTCTGGCCTTTGTCGGGCTCGAGGCCGAAGTTACCGAAACCAGCTTCCGCCTGATTGCGGCGGAAATCTGCACCATCGCAAATGACGGCAGTGACTTTTGTCGACTGACCGACGGTGCCGTGGCGGACGGGCCGGAATACAGCCCGGATGGCCAGTGGATCTACTATAATACGGAAAGCTTTTCGGGCCATGCCCAGATTGCGCGAATGCGGACAGACGGCAGCGGCAATGAACGGCTGAGCCATGCCGATACCGTCGACTGGTTCCCCCATCTGTCGCCGGACGGCGCAAAAGCGGTCTACCTGTCCTATCCGCCCGGCACCGAAGGCCATCCAGCCGACCTCTGGGTTGAAATCAAGCTGGTGGACGGGGGCTGGAGCGAGGCCCGAGCGGTAGCAAAGCTGTTCGGCGGGCAGGGGACGATCAACGTCAACTCCTGGTCCCCAGACAGCCGCTCTTTCGCCTATGTCGCTTATCCACTTTCTAAGCCACTGTGCTGACCTGTTTGCCTGAAGTATTGGATTGAAGATGACCTACACGCTCCAGACGCTCTCCACCGAATTGCAGGAACTCCAACTGCCAACTTTCGATTACGAGATTGCATGGCGGCTCGGCAGCCTGATGCAGGCGCAGGCCGCAGGGGGCGCTTTGCCTGCGGCCATCACCGTGACCCATGGTGAGGATGTTGTGTTGTCTCTGCTGATGCCCGGTGCGACCCTGGATAATTCCGCGTGGGCCGCACGCAAGCGCGCCGTGGCGCACAGGTTCCATCGCAGTTCACTTGCAATCCGCCTGGAGGCAGAGGCGGGCAGCTTCGACTTCAACAAGCGCTATCGCCTTTCGGATACAGACTATGTGGCCTCTGGTGGCGGAGTTCCAATCATCCTGCGCGCCGGCACCTTGATCGGAACCATCGGGGTCAGCGACTTGCCGGATGTCGAAGATCATCGCCTTGCGGCAAGCACCCTACGCAAGCATCTAGCCGCAGAACCATAAATGGCGCTTCTTATTAGCGGACAGCTTCTCAGGGGCAATCCGTCTCCACAGCCATATTGGATTAGGAATTCTTTTCAGTAAAATCAGATGCAAGTGACTTGTTTGGGTAGGAGTGGGTTGAAGGGGCCGAGCGACTAGTTGCTGCCGGGCTGATCGAGGGCCAAGTAATGCCTCCTTCGCAATCCGTAGAGATCGGGCGTTACGTTGGACGAGGTGCGTCCGCAGATCGGACTTCGATATCCGGACGAGCGCTGAAAATCGCCATTCGGGTAGTATATGGCGACTCGTCCGCGTCGGCATGTAGGAAATAAGGTGACCAGTATACTTCGCCGCGATTGGGCCGTTGGACCGCCAACGCTGGATCAAGGTTGGGGCCTCGAATCTCCGGACGAGGAAGGCGTGCTTGCCGAATATGTCGTGTTGCGAGCTGAACGTATTGCGGCGGCCCCAAAAACCCTCACGCTAGAGGAGGCTAACGGCCTGCCATGTGCAGCGCTCACGGCCTGGACAGCTCTGAACGGAAACCGCCCCTACCTCAAACCTGTCGGAAAAGGTGACAAAGTCCTTGCGACCGGAACGGGTGCGGTTGCGCTGTTTTCCGTCCTCTTCGCTCAAACTGTCAGGGCGAAGGCCGTGGTGACAACGAGCCGCGACAACAAATCGGTTCAGGTCCACGCGCTCGGGGCGGTCGATGTCATCAACTACAAGACCATTCAAATTGGGGCGAGGTGGTGTTCGAAGGTTTTGGCGGATTCCATCGGGTCGTCAATGCCGCCGGTGGCGCGGAACTGGATCAAGCTATCTCCGCCCTTGCACCAGGTGCACAGGTAGCGTTGATGGGTTTGTACAGTCAGGCTGCTGCTCCGCCAAATTTGATTGCTCTCATGATAAAGAACGGATCCATACGGGGCACATCCGTCGGAAGTGCCGCAGTGCACGGGGATATGGTCAATTTCGTTGACAAACACCGCATCAACCCGCCAATTGCCGAGGTGTTCACAAATCTCGCAAGCCAGGGAAGCTTACGAGTCAGCGGCGTTCGGTCACGTCTTCGGAAAGGTCGTCATTAAGGTCGCTGGATGATAGCGGGAACAGAGCGGAGGCGAAGGGTGGTCCGTGCAGATTGTTCTGCGTCGCCCACCAGTCCTTGTTATGAACCGCCCCGGCTTTGCCGGAGACCGTTAGGTTTAAGTTATGCGGCCATGGCTGGTTCGTCCAGCATGGCGTAGTAGCGCTCTTCGGCCTCTGCCGGAGGCATGTTCCCGATAGGCTCCAGAAGGCGGCGGTGGTTGAACCAGTCGACCCATTCCAGTGTGGCGAACTCCACAGCTTCAAAGTTGCGGCATGGTCCTCGCCGATGGATGACCTCGGCCTTGTAAAGACCGTTGATCGTTTCAGCGAGGGCGTTGTCATAGGAATCGCCGACGCTTCCGACAGAAGGCTCGATGCCAGCTTCTGCCAACCGTTCCGAGTAGCAGATAGACACGTATTGGCCAGATTCAACCGGTCGCCGCAACACCCTAAACATGGAAGTTTTTATTGTGCCAGGAAGAAGGAAATCGGAGCAGTCAACGCGGCAGAAATTGTCCTCGCCAGGCCGGCCGCCTGTATGGCAGCGTGAGAACCTGTATCGGTTCAGGCGAGAAATAGCGGCTGGCTTGTCTAGCGAGGATGCCGCTATTGAAGCTGGCGTCTCTGCCCCCGTTGGGAACCGGTGGTTTCGGAGTTCAGGCGGCATGCCTCCTACGCATCTTTCACCCTCGGCAACACCACTTAAAAACCGCAGCCTTACGTTCTCAGAGCGAGAAGAAATTGCTTTGGAGTGTGCTCGAGGCACCGGCATTCGTGCCATCGCACGTAAGCTGGGACGATCAGCAAGTACAATCTCGCGCGAGATCAGGCGTAATTCAGCGACACGCGGCGGCGATTTCGATTACCGCGCCACTACTGCGCAATGGCACGCTGATCGGGCTTCGCGGCGACCGAAGGTGGCGAAGCTGGCAGCCAATACTGCCCTTCCCGATTACGTGCAGGACCGGCTTTCGGGCCTTATTGCCACGCCCGGCGGCATCGCCTTTGATGGGCCTGCCGTGGTATGGAAAGGACGACGGGCCGGTCATCGGCAAAGCCGACGCTGGTCCAAAGCCTGGAGCCCGGAACAGATTGCGCAGCGTCTGAGACTGGACTACCCCGAGGACGCAACCATGCGCATCTGCCACGAAGCCATCTATCAGGCACGCTACATTCAAGGCCGAGGCGCATTGAAACAAGAGCTATCGGCTTGCTTGCTGTCTGGGCGAGCACTGCGTTTACCTCGCGAACGGGCTCGCAATCGCGGTAAGTCCTTTGTTGGCAATGGAATCATGATTGTCAATCAGCACCGAACATTCACCCCACCAGAGGGGTCAACATTCCATGCTTAAACACATGAGCCGCTTGGCAACGTCATCCTGCCGCGCCCTCCGCGCAATCTCCAAATCGAGTTCCCGAACTTTGTCAATCAGTGCTCGCAGCGTGACAACCAATGCCAAGCAGGGCGCGCGTGCCGCCTCCGTTAAGCTCGAGCTATCGTCTTCAACGTGACTGATCAGAATTCCGACATGTGAGGGACCTTGTGGAACGGTAATTCCGAACTCTGCCATCAGCCCACGCAAAGCGTTGATGATTTGGGTCTTTTGCCGCACGAGAAGGTCACGCACCTTGAATACTGTCGCCGCAGCCTGCTTTTCCTCGCTTTTGACCGCGACGAAACGCATCGTCGGACGCATTGTCGCCTCGCAGATGGCTTCCGCATCGGCCGCATCGTTCTTCTGACGCTTAACGAACGGTTTGACGTAAATTGGCGCGATCAACTTCACTCGATGCCCAAGCTTGGCAATCTCACGACCCCAATGGTGGCTTCCGGCACATGCTTCCATCGCCACTGTGCAAGGACGAACCTCCGACAGGAAGGCAAGCAACTTCTTGCTCGAGATCTTCCGCCGAAGAAGCACCGAGCCATCAGCGCTCGCCCCATGAACTTGAATTATGCTCTTGGCCAAATCCAGACCGATTATGCTAACCTTTTCCATGGACGCTCTCCCTCTAATGGTTCAAACACAACCATTCTGGCACAAAGATGCCGTTGAGTGGGAGCGTCCACCCCATCGCTCACCTTAAGTCCACTCTCGAGAGCGCAAAATCACGGTGTCGCCCCAAAAACTCGCAAGGCGGTGCACGCCGGAGGGATACCGTTTGAATGGGAACCTACTTGACTAAGATCGCTCGAAAGTCGTTCACGTTAGTGCCGGTCGCACCCGTAACAAAAAGGTCGTTCAACGCCTCGAAAGCACTATAGCTGTCATGGTTGGCAAGTAGCTTTTGTGCATCCAAACCCATGCCACGCAGTCGGCTGAGTGTAGCGGAATCCACGAATGCACCCGAGTTGTCTTCGGAGCCATCTATTCCGTCCGTATCGGCAGCAAGGGCGGCCACTTGCAAGCCAGGTTGCGCCAGTGCAAAGGCGAGAGCAAACTCAGTATTCCTCCCGCCTCGCCCCCAAGCCCCCGAGGAACTTACCGTAGTCTCTCCGCCAGACAACAGAACAACAGGCCTTCTGAATGGCCGATTCTTAGTAAGTACCTCTCGAGCGATCGACGCATGGACACCGGCAACAATCCGGGCCTCGCCTTCAAATGAATCTGACAGGATTGCAGCGCCGACGCCATGATCTATTGCGCATTTACCAGCGGCTTCTAAGGAGAGGCTCGCTGAAGCAATTACATCTACAGTGTTCCTAGCGAAGTGCACGCTGTTTGGGTTCGGCGCATCGGCCGCACTACTCTGGAGTAGTGCGACAACTGATACCGGAAGCCGAATACCGCTACGCTGCACTATCGATAATGCCGCCTGTCGAGTTGCAGGATCCGGGATCGTTGGACCGGAGGCAACGAGAGCAGGGTCGTCGCCGGGAATATCCGATACCACCAAGGTCGATACTCGGGCTGATGTCGCCGCGGCGAGACGCCCGCCCTTGATGCCAGAGGTGTGCTTTCTAATGACGTTCATCTCAGCTATCGACAGCCCGGATTTCAGCAGAGCCTGATTGGTTTGTATTTCATCGGAAAGTGAGATTCCTGGCAGCGGCATTGGTAAAAGCGATGATCCACCACCGCACATCAAAGCGATCACCAAATCGTCTGGACCCAGTTCGCTGACAAGCCCCATAAGGCACCGAGAGGCGCGCAATCCAGCTTCATCGGGGACGGGATGTGCAGCCTCCAACACTCGTATCCGCGTCGTGGGGCAACCATAACCGTAACGCGTCACGATAGCACCGCTCAAAGGTCCGTCCCAGAGCTCTTCGAGTGCTGCTGCCATGTGCGCGGCGCCTTTTCCCGCCCCTATGACAACGGTTTTCCCGCGAGGTCTCTCAGGGAGGTGCCCCCTAAGGCAATCCCTGGGATCCGCCGCCTTAATCGCGGCGTGGAACATTGATTTAAGAAGTCGGCGATCATCAATAGTCATTTAACCTCCCAAATATTTGTCATTACGTCCGAATGGACGCACCGCGGTGGGATGCCTTGATGTGATCGGCTGCTTTTTCGCCGATCATTATGGACACAGCATTCGTATTTGCGGAAACGATGGAGGGGATAACGGAAGCGTCTGCCACACGCAGCCCGCTGATCCCGCGAACTTGAAGATCCTTGTCGACCACACCCAAGACATCATCGCCTATACGGCATGTACCGCAGACATGAAGGCCTGGGCGCTTCTGGTCGTAGAGGAATGCTTTGACCTCGTCCTCCGATTCAAATTCTTTTTTGGGATGGCTACGGCGGGCTATCTGACCCTTCATGCTAGGCTGCTGCATGATATTATCTGCGATCCGCATTCCATCCATTATTGTCTCAAGATCATTACCGTTGCTGAGGTAGTTGGGATCGACAATTGGAGGGGCTTTCGGATCTGCGCTACGTAGCCCAACATAGCCCCGCGACTTCGGTCTAGCGAGGCTTATGCTCGAAGTGCACCCACAGCCTGTGCTGGTAGTCCCCATTCCCTCTTCGACACCGACGCCTGGCAAAAAGAATAGCTGAATATCTGGTGTCGATGCACCGTGCTTGGTGTACCAAAAAGCTCCGGTCTCAATAATGTTGCTGGTAATTGGACCTGATTGAAAAAGAAGATACTGCAACCCGGCTAGGATTTGCCAATGTAATCTTTTATACCGATCGAAGCTGTTCGTGTTGTTAAGATCGTACACAAGTGAAACTTCAACGTGGTCATGCAGATTTTTGCCCACGCCCGCCAACCCGTTCACAACTTCAATACCGTGAGACGCCAGCTCGCCCGGACTTCCTATGCCGGAAAGCATCAGTAATTTCGGGCTGGTGATTGCTCCCGCGCTCAGAACCACTTCGTGGCGGCAGCGCACCGTTTTTACATTACCCCCCCGCTCGTATTCTACACCGGTCGCCTTGTTCCCGGCGATGACAACACGGCGGACGGTGCAATTGGTTCGGACGTCAAGTTGACCGGTCTTTTTCGCTCGAGATAGATAGGATACTGCGGTACTCGAACGTCGCGCACCCCGGGCCGTAATCTGATACGGTCCGCAACCCGCGGGCGCGCCCGTGTTGAAGTCAGGAACATATGGTATGCCGGCCTCTTGGGCTGCAAGCAGCCATTGCTTACTCAGGGGATGCAAGTTCCTCTGTTGAGAGACCTTGAGAGGACCGCCAACACCATGGTGATTGTTATGGAATTGGTCATTGTCCTCGGCCTTTCGGTAGTAGGGAAGGATATCATCATAACCCCAGCCCGAAGCGCCGTTAGCTTCCCAGATATCGTAGTCTTCCCTCGTACCACGAACATATACCATACCATTGACCGAGCTACCGCCGCCGAGAACACGCGCCTGGACCATCGTAAGGGCCTCATTGCGGTTGTTTGTTCCCGCTCCGTCGACGTAGTGATAGCGCTCAACGAGATTACCAGTCCCGGTCTTGTAAAACATTGCGGGCATATGAATATACGGGTTCCAGTCACTCGGCCCTTTTTCAAGTAGAAGTACGCGCACGTCTGGCAGCTCACAGAGGCGTGACGCGACAACGCAACCGGCTGACCCACCGCCCACCACAATATAATCAAAAATATCTTCGCTCATTCCACCGTCCCTTGTCGATGCCAAAGAAGATTTTGCAAGACTTGTGCCAGTTGCAAAAAAGCGATCGATGCGCGGCTTATTGGGGCATATCGTGTCGAGCGTCTCACTAGAGATGCGACCGCCTCCTTTCTCAGATGAGATTTCTCAAAATGAGACGAGAAGCGGGAATTCTCGAGCCGAAGTGTGAGCCATTGGCCTCAAAGGCATCAAAAAATATACAGATATTTCAGATGGATACTATGCGGGATCGGGAAGATCTGGCTACCTGATCAACACAAACATACAATTTGTTTTATCGCACAGCAAAAACTGGCACGACAGTTGCATACACTTATAGCGATCGCGAAAGCGAGCGAATAAATGGAGTACAGAAGTGAAAAAATCTAAGGTCAGTGACATAATCTTGGCGGGTCCAACAATACTATTTCTGCTGGTATTTTTCATTCTGCCAAGCTGCATTCTATTGGTTTACAGCTTCTGGACAGTCCGCTCGTTTCAGCTCATCCCTGGCTTCTCTTGGGTGAACTACTCTCGCTCGCTCTCTGCTACAGGTTTCTATTACAGCGCATGGATGGGCATCCGGAACGGCTTGTGGACCGCCTTGATATCGGTTCTGGTAAGTTTCCCAGTCGCGTATTACATCGTCTTCAAAACACGAAGTAATCTCGTCCTCTACTTGGCGCTTCTTTCGTGGTTTTCAAGCTACCTCGTGCGCGTGTACGCTTGGCGTACTATCCTTGGGTCGAATGGCCTTATAAACTCGACGCTGATTAATCTCGGCATAATCGACAAGCCGCTCGAAATCCTCCTGTTTAGCCCGTTTGCTGTGGTGCTGACACTCGTCCATATCATGCTTCCCTTTAGTCTTTTGCTTCTGGTTTCTTCGCTGCGCGATGTGAAGCAGGACTACATAGACGCAGCACGTGATCTTGGAGCCTCGTGGCGACATGTGCTCTGGAAGGTCATCCTTCCAATGGCTCACAAAGGTTTGCTCGGTTCATTCATGTTTACGTTTGTGCTTGCCGCCGGAGACTACGTGACACCTCAGCTTCTGGGTGGAACCGAGGGCACGACGACGGGCCTCCTTATAGCAAATCAGTTCCGCATGGTTGGCAACTGGCCATTGGGTGCTGCCATGGCGTTCATCCTGCTCGCCGTTTTCCTCGTAATCTACCTGATTGTGTTGCGCCTCATGTATTTTGTGGATCTGGCACCGGGCAAGCGCTACTCACGCTAACTTCTAGAAAGGTCTCCAACATGTTGTTGCGAATTTGGGCCTGGGCTTTTCTCGCCTTTCTCTATGCACCTGTCGTTCTGATCACGCTCTTCAGCTTTCACAGTACGCCTTCTCTAACCTTCCCTTTCACAGGTTTCAGCTTGCGTTGGTATCATACCATCTTCTCAAACGCAGACTTTATGCAATCTTTGTGGAACAGCGTTCGTGTCGCCACGCTTTCGGCGGTTGCGACTACGCTGCTCGGCGCGATGGCTGCCCTTGCTCTGGTTAGACTAAATGGGCCGGTCAAGACGGCATTTGCATTTCTTTCCTTTTCACCAATTGCCCTGCCGGGGCTATTCCTAGGAATTGCATTAGTGGCCTTGTTCGCGCAATTTGGAATAAGCCGATCCCTCACGACTGTCGTCATCGCGCATGTCTTGTTCACGTTGCCGTTCTTCATTGAGGCGATGAGGTCGAGCGTCGAGTATTTTGACTTGACGCTGGAAGACGCAGCTCGCGACCTTGGTGCCACACCGTTTCAGACCTTCCGCTTGGTGACCCTGCCGATAATTGCGCCAACAATCGCTGGTGCTGCGATCCTGTGTTTCGCGCTATCATTCGATGAATTTATCATCACCGTGTTTGCTAGCGGCAGCGACACGACCTTGCCACTGTTCGTGTTCTCCATGATGCGGCGAACAATCGATCCGACAATTAACGCAGCGTCGGTGCTGGCGCTTGCTGTGTCCACGCTTGTTCTCGTCATTGGGGGCTTGCTCATGTGGTACCGCCGCCGCACAGCAATCAACTCGCGCGCCAATCAAACTGGAGAATAGACATGAACCCCATCGTACAGATCAAAGACGTGAAAAAGCGCTATGGACCGGTAACGGCTCTCAGCGGGATAGACCTTTCCGTCATCAAGGGGGAAATTGTCACGCTCCTGGGTCCCAGCGGATGCGGCAAGACCACGCTGATGAGACTTATCGCTGGCTTTGAACAGCCAAGCGAAGGTTCGGTGCTCCTCGAGGGTCGGAATGTTACCAAGCTTCCGCCGGAGTTGCGGCCCGTCAACATGGTCTTTCAGCGCTACGCACTGTTCCCGCACCTCGATGTGTTTGACAACATCGCATTTGGTCTGCGCTTGAAGGGAACGCCCACCAAGGAGATAAAGGCGAAGGTTACTACGATGCTGCACATGGTTCAGCTCGATGGCTTCGGTAATCGCTGGATCAACGAGTTGAGCGGGGGACAGGCGCAGCGTGTTGCGCTGGCCCGCGCTCTCGTAAATTCGCCTTCGGTCCTACTGCTCGACGAGCCGCTCGCTGCGCTCGACCTGAAGATTCGTCATCACATGCTCCATGAACTCAAGCGGATCCACGCGGAAACCGGCACCACTTTCGTGTATGTCACCCACGACCAAGACGAAGCCATGATCCTATCCGATCGTGTCGTCCTCATGAACAAGGGCTGTATCGAACAGATCGGCTCGCCAGAGCAGATGTATTCCAGGCCGAAGACCTTGTTCGGCGCGAAATTCTTTGGCGATACCAACATCATACCCGGTACGGTTACCAGCGCCGATCCAGAGACGACACTTGTCGATATCGGTTGCTGCACTGCGCGGGCGGAAATGAACGGCGTCAAGCCAGGTCAATCCGTCTTTCTGTCGATACGCCCCGAGCTGATGCATATCGAAAAGGCTGCCAAGACACCTTCGACGAACGCGAACTTCATCGAAGGTATGATTTCCGATGTGACCTTCATCGGAAGCCGCGTTGTCTACGAAATAAAGAACGAAGAACTGACGGTCAAATATCAGACCGCAAAGCCAATCCATACCGAGGGTATCGCCGATGGCGACAAGGTAAGGGTGTCCTGGTCATCCAGCGATGTTGTCGTGCTAACGCACTAGCAGTGCCAGGACTAATCGTAAGTGTACCGCAACAGAAAATAAACAAAGGTGGAACATATGGCAAAAACTGGCACAGATAAATTTCTAGAGATGATGCGTCAGCACATGCTGAACCGACGATCATTTCTCGGCGGAAGCGCGGCACTTGCGGGCGGAGCGATGCTCGCTCCTATCTTTCCCTCAACGGATGCCTATGCGGCTGTAGGCGGCTCAATCAGACTACTTGCTTGGGAAGGATTCACGCTTGATAAAGAGTTGGCGGACTGGCGCAACAAGAACAAAGTAACCGTTAATGTCAGCATCATCAGCGCGCAGGAGGACGTACAAGCAAAGCTGCTCGGGGGTAGCCCGGTCGCGCTCGATGTGACGGAAGTGAGCGCCAGCTACGGCGAACTCTATGCCCGGGATCTGAAGATCACCACGCCTTTGGATCCATCTCGGCTCCCCAACTATAACGCCGACAATATTTTCAAATTCTTCTACAATGGAAAATACTGGCTTATCGATAACGTGCTGACAGCTCTGCCCTGGATTTGGGGCATGGACATGCCTCTTTACGCCGATGGTGCGCCACCGATCAAATCTTTCAGAGACTTTCTTAAGCCTGAGTACGAAGGCAAACTGACGATGATCGATGGCCAGATTGGTACGTTTGACCTAGCATCGCGCTTGGCTGGGCTCGGGGACAAATATCCCTACGTCACTCGCGACGAAATGGCGAGCGCATGGAAAGCGCTCCTTCCTTGGAAGAAACAGATCCGGACGTTTGCCGCATCGAATGGTGACGTAGCGTCGCTCGTGTCTTCAAAGGAGGTGCTCGGATGCTTCTGCACCTGGACTGGCGTTCCAGTTGAGACGCTTAAGTCGGGTGTAAAGTCCCATTCCGTCATTCCGGAAGAGGGCGGCGTGACTTGGTGCGACGCCTGGTTCATCCCGAAGACAGCCGAGAATGTCGACACGGCGTATGAATTTATGAACCAGTCGCTTGATCCGGTCGTTCAGGCTTCGGCCGCCAAGACAGCAGCCGGGGCATCGGTAAGCAGCAAATCGCTGGTCCATATGGATGACGACACAAAGGCTTTGTTTGACTATGCGAACATCGACAGCGCCTTGGCTAAGTCACCGATACGTCCGCTGCCGCCAGGTTCATCAGACAAATTCGCGACATATGACGACTGGATGCAGGGTTGGAGCGACTTCAAGTCGGGCATCTAACCCAGGAAGGTTACTGCAAGCAGTGGCCTGCTGAAGTCTACAGGATGGAGATCCCGCCGTGCTAGCACGGCGGGAAATTGTAAAGCATTTCTCAAAGGCACAATCCATGGAAAAGACTCAAACTGACATTATCACCAATATGATGCGGGAGCATCTGCTGAATAGGAGGTCGTTCCTCGGCGCTTCTGCCGTAGGGGTTGGCGGCGCGATCTTGGCCCCGCTCTTCGGTGCCGGGCGAGCTCAAGCCGCAGTCGGCGGCTCGATGAAGCTTATGGCTTGGGAAGGATTCACGCTCGACACCGAACTCAAGAGCTGGCGCGAAAAATCTGGTGTCAATGTCAACGTCAGCATCATCAGTGCACAGGAGGACGTTCAGGCCAAGCTGATTGGTGGAAGCCCCGTCGCCCTCGACGTCGCTGAGGTGGGCGCGAGCTACAGCGAGTTGTACGCTAAGGATCTTAAGATCACGACGCCCCTCGATCCGTCAAAGCTACCCAACTACAATGCTGATAACATCTACAAGTATTTCTATAATGGCAAATATTGGCTCATCGATGATCAGCTAGCTGCACTGCCATGGATATGGGGCATGGATATGCCACTGTATGTCGAAGGTGCTCCGCCAATCAAGTCACTGAAAGATTTCTTGAAGCCCGAGTATGAGGGGAAATTGACGATCATCGATGGGCAGGTAGGCACCTTCGATCTTGCGTCGCGTCTCGCGGGTCTTGGCGACAAATTTCCTTATGTTACTCGCGATGAGATGGCGGCGGCATGGGAGAACCTGCAGCCATGGAAGAAGCAGGTGCGTACCTTTGCGACGTCAAACGGCGACGTAGCATCTCTAATAGCATCGAAGGAAATCCTCGGTTGCCTTTGCACGTGGACAGGCGTGCCTGCAGAGACGGCGAAGGCCGGCGTCAAGTCTCATACGGTCATTCCCGAAGAAGGCGGTGTAACCTGGTGCGATGCCTGGTTCGTTCCGAAAACGGCCGAAAACATCGACACCGCATACGCATTCATGAACCAGTCTCTTGATCCTGCTGTTCAGGCGCAAGCTGCAAAAACCACAGCATGCGCCGCCGTTAGCAGCAAGGCCATTGATTATATGGACGCTGATACAAAAGCGCTTTTTGACTATGGAAACATCGAGGCGGCGCTCGCCAAATCGCCAATCCACGCCCTACCGCCGACCACGTCGGACAAGTATGCGACCTACGACGACTGGCTCCAAGGCTGGAACGATTTCAAGTCTGGTTTCTGACCTTCACGCTCACGCTCGCCCCTAAAGTGGGGCGAGTATTGCGACGATCTTCGTGCGCATCTCCCGCCACACCGAATACGAAAGTGATTATGCTCCGCAGAGAGGCGAGATGTTTATATCTGTTTTCGACCTTTACAAGATCGGCATCGGCCCATCGAGTTCCCACACGATGGGGCCTATGGTTGCTGCGACGCGCTTTCTCAACGAACTGCTTTGTGGAGACTGGCCACGGCCTAGGGCTGTGAAAGTATCCAGCTTAAGGGTTACGCTCCATGGGTCCCTTGCTTTCACTGCAGTCGGCCATGCGACCGACCGGGCGGTCATTCTCGGCCTATGTGGATATCATCCTGCGACAATCGATCCCGATCGAATGGACGATGCCGTCAGCATGGTGCGCGCTGGCAAGTGTGTGAACCCGGACGGCCACCCGTCCTACGCATTCGATCCTAAAACAGACTTGGTTTTTGATCGGACAACGACCCTGCCGGGTCATCCAAACGGCATGTCATTTGAGGCGCTGGACTCAGCAGGCAAGCTGCTACTCAAGAGGATCTATTATTCCATTGGCGGTGGATTTGTGGTTACACCCGAGGAGCGCGAAAGTAAGTCCGCTCCTGCTGCCGTTCATTGCCAGATTCCGTATCCTTTCGACACCGCAGCGAGAATGCTGGACATGGCGCGGAAGTCTCAGCTTTCCATAGCACAAATGAAGCTTGCAAACGAAGAAGTATACCGCAGCAAGGCCGAAGTCAGTGACGGACTAACGCAGATCTGGGGCGTGATGTCCGCGTGTATCGATCGCGGTCTTGACAATGAAGGTGTTCTGCCCGGCGGCCTAGGTCTCAAGCGGCGTGCTAAAGCACTCGTTGACCGCCTTAAACAGGATGCGAGACGAAACACCCCCAACCCAATGCTCGCTAACGACTGGCTTGCTGCCTATGCGATGGCTGTAAATGAGGAGAATGCTGCCGGAGCCCGCGTCGTCACGGCGCCGACAAACGGCGCTGCGGGCGTCGTACCCGCTGTCTTAAGATACATGCTCCATTTCCATACCGGACGTGACCCGAAGGCGGTCGAGACCTTCTTGCTCACATCTGCGGCTGTCGGTGGTATAATCAAACACAACGCCTCGATTTCCGGCGCCGAAGTCGGCTGCCAGGGGGAGGTCGGCTCGGCCGCTGCTATGGCAGCGGCTGGACTGACGGCAGCCCTTGGTGGTACGGCGGAACAGGTGGAGCAGGCGGCCGAAATCGCCTTGGAACATCACCTCGGAACGACCTGTGATCCGGTCGGTGGCCTGGTTCAGGTGCCGTGCATCGAGCGCAACGCCGTTGGGGCCGTCAAAGCTGTTACGGCTGCGTCCCTGGCGCTAAAGTCCGACGGCTCCCATCTTATAGCATTGGACGCCTGTATCGAAACAATGCGCCAGACCGGCGATGACATGGATGTGCGGTACAAGGAAACCAGTCTTGGCGGTCTGGCTATAAATGTTCCCGCTTGTTGAAATTGCGCTCTAGCGTATAGGACTTCGGCCGAACTAAAATTAGGACGAATTGATATTCTGCCCCTAGCGCAGGGATTTGATGGCATCTGCGAGCGCTTCGCCGAGCTTGGTATTGGCGCCGCGCGGCAGATGTATGCCGTCGATCCCCTTAGACATCATGACCCCGCCAGCGTCGAAGAAGCCGGCCTGCATGAAGCCGCTCATACTGACGTAAAACCCGGGCCTCGCTCGAGATTTATCGGCGGAACTCGAAGACGTCTCCCTGCACAATGGATCGGATATAGTGCCAAGCGGGGGTGGTGCCAAAACCAGTTTCCGCAGAGCCGGATAGAGTGTGCCGGTACCGCCCGCTGCGCTCGCCACCTGTCCGACCAAAGTTGCCATGCCAAAGCTATATCGAATGGTGTTCTTTGATATGTAGCTAGGTATCGTTCGTACCCAGCTTGATGATGACCAGATCGAGCGGCAGATGGCAGGCAGGCTGCGCCGTTAAGGCGTGCGTCGTTCGAATCTACGTTTGTCGCCTGTCCGCTAGGGCACCCCTCTATAGGATAGAAATCCTGTCCGTGCATCTAAGAAGCCCGCCCTTTTCAACATTTCCAATCCTCATAACGGCTCGTTGGAACGACGGTCTGAGTAGGCGCCCAACCCCAAGTAAGTGAATCTCCACAACAGATTACGTTTTTTTACCTTGTCATAACGGGGTCGTAATTCTGGGTGAAACAGCGCCTTCGCGGCTAGCTCCGGATGGCAGGGAGGGCGAGCCGACTCATAGTTACGGTCGCCATAAGGATGGCCAAAAGTATAAATGACGATTTCAGGCCACTCGCGTGCGACACGAAACCGATGATGGCGGGACCAACGAGTATGCCCGAATAGCCAATGCTTGCAATAGCCGCTACAGCCAAGTGCTCTGGCATCTTTTTCTGGTCTCCGGCTGCCGAGAAGAATATCGGGGCTAGATTTGAGACGCCGAGACCGACGACGAAGTAGCATCCCAGCGTTGTCGGCCAATCCGGGGTTATTGTCGCCATGAACAAAGCGGTTGCCGAAGCGATCGCTCCGCAAAGGACAAGCCGCCTGGCCCCAAGCAGCCGAACCCAATAGTCGCCGCTGAGACGACCGAAGGTCATTGCAATGGCGAACGAGGTGTAGCCAAGTCCTGCGCTTGCAGGTTCAATGGATTTTTCTGATGTCAGGAACACGGCGCTCCAGTCCAGCATTGCACCTTCGATCAGGAAAACGGTGAAGCAGAACAGGCTGATGGCGAGCACCTGACCTCTAGGGATCGCAAAGAGCGCTCCATTGCTGTCCAAGGACCCAGTGATAAGACCGGGGAACGACGCAGCAGTGACAAGTGCTATGACCGCCACCGCGACCGCCGCAATTGCTGGCAATGAAAGACCATAGGTGAGCATCGCTGCGACGATGGCAGGACCGCAGATGCTACCAATACTGAAAAGAGCGTGAAACCCTGACATCATCTTTCGGGCGCAAAGCCTTTCGACCTGTATTGCCTGGATGTTCACGACGCCATCGATCGCACCAATGCTCGCTCCGAAAAAGAACAAGACAATCGATAAAGTCAGTGGATTGGCCACAAGGACGAGCATCGGGAAAACCACGAACAGGACAAACGACGCGACCAGAATTGTCGCCCGTACTCCAAACCGTCCGCAGGCAGCGCCCGACAAGGGCAGCGCTACCATTGATCCCATGCCGAAGCAAAGAAGGAGAAATCCCAGTTCTCCATCGTCAAGTCCCAGCCTAGCCTTCGTTAGGGGGACGATCGGTGCCCATGCCGACATTGCGAAGCCGAAATTGAAGAACGTCAGCCGTGTCGCCAATCGTTCAGAAAAATAGTCGGACATAATGAAACCATTTGCCCCGATTTAGCGGTTGTCGTCCGATTTCTTCAAATGGATTTTGTCGTCTCGACCACGAATTCGTTTCAGGAGCTCCCACAGTGTGCTAGCCCAGTCAATTTTAACCCGGTTGGACCATATCAAGTATCGAATTAAATTCATAATCCGCTCCTTAGTGCCGGCTCGCGAAGCGAGCCGGCTTGAAAAATTAGGCTGCCTTCTTGGACGCGCAGTATGCGCGCAGCTTCGGCATGACGTCTTCGGCAAGCAGTTGCAATGACTGCTTCTGCACTTCGGGATGATCCCATTCCTTGAAGCCTGCAAGCAAGCCGCCGAATGGTCCGCCCATTTCGTCGACGAACGCAATGAGCTTGTCGAGAACGGTCTTGGCCGAGCCGGAGATCACCATGGTGTCCAAGCAATATTGCAGGGTGATATCATCGCTCGGCATGCTGAGATCCTGCTTCAGGACGCCTTCGATATTGTAGGTGCGCATATCATCGATAACGAAGTCGTAGTACCAAGCGTACGCGTTGCCTTCCTGCGCCAGGTAATCCGCCGCTTCCTGATCGCTGCTAGCGACGAGGATAGAGCGTCCGACACGCCAGTTCTTACGATCTGGTTTGATCCCTGCGGCTTCACAACCCATCGCATACTGTTCCCAGTGCGTCTTGGCCCAGACCGACTGAATGAAGTTCGCCGAGGCGATGCCCCAACCCTTCTGGCCGGCAACGTATGCAGACTTCGAGTTCGGGGACATGATCGAGACGACTACCGGCGGGTAGGGCTTCTGGAAAGGCTTCAGCATCGGACCAAAGCCGAGCTTTTCGTGGATCGTGTCCTGAACCTTAACATTCCAGTACTTGCCTGGGATGTTGTATGGCGGGTTGGAGGCCCAGATCTCATGGATCATACGAACGGATTCGCCCAGCATCTCACCACGGTTCTTGTCCATAGTGTCAAACAGCTCGAAGTCGCTGGCCAGACCGCCGGGACCAACCCCCATGATGACGCGCCCCTTCGACATGTGGTCTAGCTGGGCGACATCGCCAGCGATTGTCGCGGGATGATGCTGCGGCAGATTGAGCACGCCGGTGGCAAGCTTAAGTTTTGTGTCCGCCATGATCGATGCAAGAAACTGCAGAGGATTGACGATCGGCTCGATGCTCGACGAATAGTGTTCGCCGACCCAGATTTCATCGAAACCGACCTTGTCGATGAAAAGCGCTGCTTCCCGGTCCTGTTCCAACATTTCGGTAATCGTGCGCTTCTTTGGATCGTGAAGCGGTTGCATGAAAAGGCCAAGATCCATTTTATTTCCTTCCCCGCCCTGTTGGCGGCCAGACTAATTCAATAGCGTTGTTTTGAGCATTGCCAGCGGTGCGGCATCACTACTCAGTAAATACCAAGCAAAGGACATGCCAGATTTTAAATAATTGTATCTATTGAATTATTTAGCTTCTGGAGGCGCTGAGATTGAGACTGAGACTCGGTTGCGACGGGAGTAGATATCAATGAGGATCGATGAGATATTAGTCGTGAACTGGCCGCTAATCGGTTGGACGGTCACCGGCCAGGGTTAGTTCAAGCGTGAGAGGTGGCAAGCTCGTTGCTCTGGTGATACTTGCGTCCTCTCCAGAGGAGGCAGCTCTCCTCTGAGACATCGCTGAGCTTGATGGACTTGATATTGCCGAGAAGGATGCTGTGCGAATAGCCGTCAAACCGGGAGCCAAGTTCGCAGTCCAAACTGATGAGGGCCCCTTCGAGTAGCGGCGCACCGCCTTCCGTCTGGTTCCAGACAGCATCGTCGAATCGGGCTACGCCCTTTCGTCCATCCATTCCGGCGAACCGGTTTGCGATCCAGGCCTGCCGCGGCGCTAGAACGTTTACGCCGAAGTAGCCGTTTTCCACGATCGAATCATGTGCGCTCGCAGAGCCATTAACGCAAACGAGAATGGATGGTGGATTGGCGGAGAGGCTGCAGACCGCAGTTGCTGTCAGTCCACACCGGCCTTCGTCCTTGCCTGTGGTTATGACGGTCACAACACCTGTTAATCTTGCCATGGCCTCTTTGAAAAGATGATCCATTGTCTTTCTCCTGATTTCTAATGAGGAGCAAGATGCAAACGACGTGCCAGGCGGCGGACGCCCTATTTAAATAACTGAAATTTATACACTTTAAGGTTCACGGATTTGGATACTCGGTTTCGGATAACCCACTTCTCGAGAATTCTCACGAGTAGATAGTTTTGAG
This sequence comes from Agrobacterium larrymoorei, assembly GCF_005145045.1. Classification (NCBI taxonomy): domain Bacteria; kingdom Pseudomonadati; phylum Pseudomonadota; class Alphaproteobacteria; order Hyphomicrobiales; family Rhizobiaceae; genus Agrobacterium; species Agrobacterium larrymoorei. The sequence continues at coordinate 308,588 of NZ_CP039694.1, read as the reverse complement.
ATCGATAGCATGCTTGCTTATCTTTCGATAGATCGTAGCTCTGCTCATTCCGAGAGAAGAAGCTGCGGCTTCCACGTCTCTGGGATACTCCGAAAGCGCAGTTAGGAGAAGCTCGCGTTCACGCTGGTTCGAGCAAGCTTTAGGTCCAGCCGGGGAGGCCGATCGTGCTGTGGGGATGGGATCATGAGTATCCGCATTATGGTAAGCTGCCCTAAGCATCAGATCGTCGGCTGTGATCAACCCTTCGCTGGCCACAGCTGCGGCCCGCCGCAGTACATTCACAAGTTCTCGGATATTTCCAGGCCAGCGATGCTCCAGCAAGAGCCGCCGCGCATTTGGAGCAAGCTCGATTTGGCCCGGAGTAAGCCTTACTAGCAGCCGATCTATGATCTGACCGACATCGTTGCGATCTCTCAAAGCGGGAATGTCGATTACGGCACCTGCAAGGCGGTAGTACAAATCCTCTCGAAAGTGCTTCTTTGCGATAGCCTGCTCAAGATTTTGGTTTGTCGCAGCTATGACATGAATATCGACTTGGGTTGCTTTGCCCGATCCTAGCGGCACTACCTCCCTCGTCTCCAGCAAGCGGAGAAGCCTCGTCTGCAGCGAGATCGGCATATCGCCAATCTCATCGAGAAATAGTGTGCCGCCGTGAGCTTCAAGAACGCGCCCCTGATTCCCTTCCCTATTTGCTCCTGTGAATGCGCCCGACGTATATCCAAACAATTCGCTATCGATCAGGGTCTCAGGCACTGCCGCGCAGTTAAATGCTACAAAAGGACCAGATGAACGAGGGCTCGCTTGGTGGAGTGCGCGGGCCAGAGTATCTTTTCCGGTCCCGGTCTCACCAAGTATCAAGACCGGAAGGCCAGCGGACAAAATTCTTTCAGCAAGTTGTGCGGAACGTTGCATTTTTGCGTCGCCACCCGCCCAATCTTCCAGCGTGACGCTTGAACCTGGCAAGGTCCGAAGTGGAGTACGGGCCTTGGAAATGCTTGAAGCCTTGGAGGTAGTTACCCTGCTGGCGAAGCTTATGTTCCCAGTAACCAAAGTTGGACGGTCTCTAAGCCGCAAGCTCACATCTCGTGAACGCCCCCCTGATTTGAAGAGAGCCGTATCCCTTTCGACGAATCGCCAAATAGTAGAAGAGTTAATTTCGCGCTCGTTAATATTGAGGAGCTTCCGCGCCGCTGCATTCGCCCCCAGGAGCAGCTGATCCTCGCCTAACGCCAAAAGCCCGATATCACCACCATCTTCACGGAACTGAAATATTGAGGTCTCGCGAAACTTGTTCTTGAAAAGTCGCGCTGAGAGGCGGCGGGCATATTGGCGCGTTATGGAGGCCGCAAGCTTATGTGTTTCTTCCTGTAACATCTCGCGCTTGATCGAAAGGTTTAAAACGCCCCAAAACTCGCAACTTGGGCCATACAACGGCGCCGCAACGCATGCAGTCGGCGAAAGATCGGAGAAGAAATGCTCGTTTTGAAAAACGGTAGTGAATTCTCCCGTAGCAATACACGTCCCGACGCCGTTCGTGCCGCCGTATGCTTCAGTCCAAACCGAACCCGGTCGATCGAATTCGCACCAATTCGCAGAATCATGATCTGCGCTGTCCACGATTAGCACACCATCCTTGTTCGCCAAAGATGTCGAATACCCTATCGACTTTACGGCTAGATAAAGCCCGTCCAGCTCTTCTTTCGCCAGAAGAAGGGCATCTTCAAGGCGTTCTCGTTCGAGGTTAAGCTCCCGATGCCCCATGATGGGCAATGATCTGAAGTTACATGGATCAAGGTTATGAACTTCCACGCAACGACGCCAGGACGCTGTTGCGGACGTATCACTCATGATGCGCTCTGCACTTACGGCGGGCTCCTTTATTCGAGCCTCGACGCGTGCGTAATGGTCTGAAGCACGCATTTGAAGTTCCCATTATTGGTCTTATTCCACAATAGCATGCCTAACAATCTCGTTTGTCAACAGCCGCTTATAAATATTTTAGAAGCGTCGCAGATTTTCTGCCAAGCGGTTACCGTCTCAAATCAAATGAGACTGAGATGAGAATTTTATAAATTCACCGCCGTTAGCGAGTTATGCTATCATTCTAAGTATATGATTTAACTCCGTTAAGTGATTTTTGAAGGAATTGGCACGCGGATTGCTCCATGGAAAATTATGCCACGCCGTTGCGACTGGCGTATCCCGGCTACGTCTATGGAGTGTGATCAGCGATGCAAAGTTCCCGTGCCCATGAAGTATCAGTCAGTTTGCAGCAGGAGGCGGACGTTGCGGATGTTCTGGTCTCGACAACTGAGCTCATAGAGGATTTGCGCGCCGGGCGAATGGTCATCCTAGTGGATGATGAGGGTCGCGAGAACGAGGGTGATCTTTTCATCGCTGCCGAAATGGCGACGCCTCAAGCGATCAATTTCATGGTAACGTATGGCAGAGGCCTCGTGTGTCTTACGCTCGATCAGGCCCGAGCTGACCGACTGCAACTTCCGATGATGACTGCCAACAATGAAACGCCGCTGCAAACAGCGTTCACGGTTTCGATTGAGGCTCGTACTGGTATTACGACTGGGATCTCGGCCTTCGATCGTGCTCACACAATTGCAACCGCGATCAATCCAAGTTGGGGTTCAGAAGCGATTTCGTCACCAGGACACATGTTTCCCCTTGTGGCGCGAGAGGGTGGGGTGTTCGAGCGAGCAGGGCATACAGAGGCGTCGGTCGATCTGGCTCGACTTGCCGGAATGCAGCCAAGCGGCGTGATCTGTGAAATCCTGAAAGAAGACGGCAGCATGGCTCGCCTGCCCGAATTGGTCGCATTCGCGCGAAAGCACAGCCTCAGCGTCGGATCGATTGCGGACCTGATTTCTTATCGCAGGAGCATCGAAACGACCGATCCTATTACCACCGACGCTAATGCTTAACCAGACTAGGAGTATCGATATTGTGTGAAATTGAGCAACAGACGCGGTCCGCGCCAACAGCGGGCGAAGCGCGGTTCGGCCACAAAGGCCTCTTGATTGATGGGAAGTTCGTCGCTTCAGTGAGCGGGGAGACGTTTGAGACACGGAACCCTGCCGACAACGAGTTACTCGCTACGGTCTCGATGGGGAACGCCCAGGATATCGATCTGGCAGTAGCGGCAGCGAATCGAGCGCTTGCAGGTGAATGGGGACGCATGAAGCCCGCTGACCGTCAAAGAATCCTGCTTAAGCTCGCGGATCTCGTGGAAGAGAACTTCGAAGAGATCGCGATGCTGGATACTCTCGATATGGGAGCGCCAATTTCGCTTACACGTGGTCGTAAGCAGCGAGCAGTGGGGCAGTTGCGTTACTATGCCGGCCTCGCAGCGACGATCCACGGCGATACGATGCAGAACTCGATGCCTGGGGAGTATTTCTCTTACACCGTGAAAGAGCCGATCGGCGTGGTGGGCTCGATCACGCCGTGGAACGCGCCGCTGACCTCGACTATCTGGAAGATCGGCCCCATCCTTGCCAGCGGATGCGCCGGAGTGCTGAAGCCTGCAGAGCAGGCCCCGCTGACGGCATTGCGCTTGGGAGAACTCATGCTGGAGGCCGGTCTGCCTGCAGGCGTCCTAAATGTCGTACCGGGCACAGGCCGGATAGCAGGAAATGCGCTGGTTGAGCACAGGGACGTGCGCAAGATTGCCTTCACGGGCTCCACAGGCGTAGGTCAAGAAATCGTCGCGCGCGCGCGCGGCACACTTAAGAAGGTGACCCTTGAGCTCGGCGGCAAATCTCCGGATATCATCTTTGCTGACGCCGATTTGGCGAAAGCAATTCCGGCTGCGGCAATGGGCGTCTTTGTCAATTCAGGTCAGATCTGCAGCGCTGGAACGCGTGTGCTTGTAGAGCGCTCGATCTATGATGAAGTAGTCAAGGGAATGTCGGCATTTGCAAAGACACTAAAGGTCGGGTTCGGGACCGACCCTGAAACGCAAATCGGTCCCCTGGTGTCGGCTCAGCAGCTTGAACGGGTGGCGAAATATGCTGATATCGGCAAGGCCGAGGGCGCAACGACGGCGGTGGGCGGTAACCGCATCCTGACAGACGGACTAAATGACGGATACTTCTTCGAGCCAACCGTGTTTGCCAACGTCACCAACAATATGGCGATTGCAAAGGAAGAAATCTTCGGTCCGGTTGCTTCGATCATACCCTTCGACACTGAGGAAGAAGCGGTTCAAGTTGCAAACGACAGTGAATATGGCCTGGGTGCAGGAGTTTGGACGACCAACGCGGCTAGAGCTCACCGTGTTTCCCACAACATCGAGTCTGGCATCGTTTGGGTCAATTGCTACGGCCTTCTCGACGCCGCGGTACCTTTCGGGGGCTATAAAATGAGCGGCTACGGTCGAGAGTCTGGCCCACACCATCTCGACGAGTACTTGCAGGTCAAGTCGGTTGTCATGAATATTGCAAAGTAGGTAGAACTGTTATGAGCGCATCTGAAATAACAAGAATTGACCCCATCGGTCGTCTCTCGAAGGTCGTCGTCGTGAACGGCGGCGTCTATTTGTCGGGTCTGACGTCCCGCAACAAGGAGCTTGACGTCAAGGTACAGACCGCAGACATCCTTAAGCAGATCGAGGAGTATCTAGAAAAAGCGGGCTCGAGCAAGGAGCGGCTCATCCGCGTCAATATCTGGCTGAACAACATCGACGACTTCGATGCGATGAACAGTGTCTGGGACACATGGGTCAACAAAGATCATCAGCCAGCGCGGGCGACAGTCGAGTCCAGGCTGGCGGCTGGCGGCAATCTCGTGGAAATGATGGCCACAGCAGTGGTCTGATGCAAATGACGGATTCGCAAATTGCTAGTATGAATGGAAAACGTGCGGTCGAGCTCCATGAGAGGTCCTGGTGGCTTGATGAGGCGCTGCACTATGAGAAAGCTCATAACGCTCTTCCCGTGCTGAAAGGGGAAGTATACGCCGACGTCGCAATTGTCGGCGGCGGCTATACCGGCTTGTGGACGGCGGTTCAGTTGAAAATTGAGCGGCCCGACCTCAATGTGATCGTCATAGAAGCGAATATCTGCGGAGCCGGCGCAAGCGGCAAAAATGCCGGCAAAGTGCATGGGTACTGGATGTCACTCTCGTCCCTTGCAAGCAGTCTAGGCAAGGAAGATGCCCTGGAGGTCGCGCGGCTGGGGAGCGTCGCCCAGCAGCACATCACAGATTTCGTCAAAGCATCCGACGTTGATGTTTGGTGGCTTGAGGGCGGAGGTCTGAAGGTTGCGACCACCGCAGACCACGAAGCGAAGCTGAGGAAGACAGCCCAGACAATGATCGAGCTCGGATCAGGTTCGAAGGCGAAGCTTTTATCTGCACGACAGGTCAGCGAACATTGTTCGTCACCTTCGTTCCGCAACGGGATATTCTATCCCGAAGAGGCGACGGTGCACCCGGCTCGTCTGGCCAGGGCTATCAGAGCCCACGCGCTAGCCCTAGGCGTCAAAGTTTTTGAAAACACGCCAGCACTTCTCATAAAAGAGGGCCGAAGGCCACAGGTGACCACGCCAGATGGAATTATATCTGCCGATCACGTAGTTCTCGCTACGAATGTAGGTCTTCTGAAGCAGCCTGACGTCGCAGCCAAAGTCGTTGCATTTTCGAGCTATGCCTTGGTTACGGATCCCAACGAAGACATAGTGGGCACTTCCGGCTGGAAGTCGGATTGCAGCTTATCCGACAGCCGCATGTTTCTACACTATTCGCGCAAGACGGCGGATGGCCGCGTTTTGTTTGGCGCCGGCTCCGGGCCGATTGGGTACGGAAGTCGAGTGGAGGCCAAAAGCCTCTCTATGGACACAGACACCGTCGAGCGTGTCGAGCGTGGTTTCAGACATCTTTTCCCGCATGTCACTGACATGCAGCCATCTCGGGCGTGGGGTGGGGCAATTGATGTCTCGTCCGACCGGTTGCCATTCGCGCGGACGAAACCGGGAACGAATGTACATTATGCATGCGGATTTTCAGGTCACGGTATCAATCCGAGCTACATCATGGGACGCTGCCTTGCCTCGCTTGTGCTCGGAAAGGATAACGAGTGGACGCGTTCCGCATTCTGTACGCGAGCACTGCCGAACCTCCCGCCGGAACCTTTCCGCTATCTTGGCGGACGGATGATCAGATCGAGTATTCTCGCTTGTGAAGATGCGGACGAACGTGATCAAAAGGCACCCGCAATTGCACGGATGATGTCCAGACTACCAGAACTTTTAAACCTACGTATCGGCGTAAGATAGCTGAGGGAAACATGCCAGATTATATTATCGTCGGCGGCGGGTCTGCCGGATGCACCATCGCCGGACGTCTGAGTGAGGATGAAGCCGTCAGTGTCGCTCTTTTCGAAGCTGGCCCAAGCGATAAGAGCCCATGGATCCATCTGCCTGTTACATATTACAAGACGTGTAAGAGTAGTCTTCTTCAACGGTTCAAGCTTGAGACGCTGAAGCACCAGAACAACTTGGAAACCGATACGGGGCAAGCTCGTGTCCTCGGCGGCGGCAGCTCTGTCAACGCCATGATCTATATTCGTGGCTGCCCCGAAGACTACGATCGTTGGGCAGCGTCAGGCGCCGAAGGCTGGAGATACCAGGATGTCTTGCCGTTCTTCAAGAAGGCAGAAGGCAATGAGCGCTTCTCGAATGATCAGCACGGAAGTAATGGGCCCCTTACCGTGTCCGACCAGCGTCAGACGCTTCCGATCTCAAAGGCCTGGGTTAAGGCATGCCAGGAGGCGGGCATTCCGTACAACCCAGATTTCAATTCCGGCAATCAGGCAGGAGCCGGCTTGTACCAGTTGACGACGCGAGATGGCCGCCGATGCAGCGCAGTGGTCGCCTATCTTAATCCGGCACGCAATCGCCGCAACCTGAAAGTTCACACTGGAAAGCAGATCACCAGAATACTGATCCAGTCTGGCCGCGCTTATGGCATCGAATATATCGAAAACGGCGCGGTCAAGACCTTACGCGCAGATAAGGAAGTCATCGTGTGCTCAGGCGCGCTGGGCTCTCCGAAGCTGCTTCTTCAGTCCGGCATCGGCCCCGCAGATGAACTCAAGTCCGTCGGCGTAACGGTCGCGCACGACCTGGCGGGCGTCGGCAAGAACTTGCAGGATCATACGGATTGCTTCCTTGTATATGATCTCAAGGAAGCTTCGAGCTATGACAAATACAAGAAATTCCGTTGGCAAGCCGCCGCCGCCTTACAGTACGGCTTATTCGGCAATGGACCGATTTCATCAAACGTTTGCGAAGGCGGCGCCTTCTGGCATGGCGACCCGAACGATCCGGTACCCGACCTCCAATATCACTTTCTTGCAGGCGCTGGTGTCGAGGAGGGGGTGGACAGCACACCGAGCGGAAACGGTTGCACGGTAAACGTCTATGCCTGCCGGCCGCATTCAAGAGGTGAGATCAGGCTCCGTTCAAGCGACCCCTCAGTCGCACCTATCGTCGATCCGAACTATCTCGCCGAGCAATACGATGTAGATCGCATGATCGACGGTGTGCGTATCGGGCAGGACATCATGTCCCAACCTTCCATTGCGAAGTTTGTTCGGGCATCGCACCTTCCGAGCGCCCAGCTGAAAACAAGATCTGATTTCGACGCGTTCGTGCGCAAGCACACGCAAGGTGCATACCATTTGAGCGGAGCTTGCAAGATGGGCACCGATGAAATGGCTGTGGTTGACCCGCAGCTTCGCGTTAGAGGTATTGACGGTCTACGCGTCGCTGATTCATCTATCATGCCCTACGTCACATCTGGCAACTTGAATGCACCCAGCATCATGATCGGCGAGCGGGCGTCCTCCTTCATCAAGGGAAATCGTGTCTGACAAATAAGTTCGCTGCAGTGTTCGATCTGTAAATCCAACTCACCGCTCCTGAACGAGCAGGAAAGTAATATCATGAACATTCCCTTGAATGTCGACGAAGCGGATGTGATCGTCATTGGCGCCGGAATCGTCGGTCTTTGTTGCGCGCTGTCTCTGCAGCGCGCGGGTCGCAACGTTACAATTGTCGACCCTATGTCAGCAGGCAAACAGAGTTCTTATGGAAATGCGGGCTTGCTCAGTGCATGCACGAACAGCCCAATCGCTTTGCCAGGAATGTGGCGGAAGGTGCCGGGATGGATGCTAGATCGGAACGGTCCTCTTGCAGTAAGCCCTAAGTACCTGCCCGTCGCCTTGCCGTGGCTGGTAAAGTGGCTCGCCGCGAGCCGCATGAGCGTCGTGCGCAGATCTTCAGACGCACTTTACCATCTGCATCACAATACGATGTCGCGGTATCGAGAACTCCTCGGTAACTCGCTTTTCGAAGACCTCATTCGTACCGAGGGAAGTGTCAGCGTCTTTGAAGGCGAGACTGAAACCTCTACTGAACGGGTTATACGCTATCTCGCGGACAGGCACTCGCTAGGCGGGCAAGATGTGAGTGCTGAACAGCTGAAGGAGATATTCCCCGCAATCGGGCCAAGAGCAAAGCGCGGAATATATTTCCCGCGAAACGGCTGGACCGTAAATCCGGGCAGGCTTACCG
>NZ_CP039693.1:300000-396698 GCF_005145045.1 Agrobacterium larrymoorei | reverse complement strand
AATTCCCTCTTGGCGGGCATCCACCGGTTTGCCGACCTTTGCTCGCTAAGGGTACATCATGATTCGGGCGCTCCGTCCAGTATTTACGGTTTGCACGCGTTGAAACCACCAAGATTGCTGTTGAAGGGAGAATCGGTAAAGATCGTTAACCATTCTGAAACACATCGATGATCGCTTCTCGCGATCTCCAGATATGCGGACTGGGAGCGGTATGGATTTGACACTATACCAGCACAAGGCGCTTGAAGCTCAATATTGGCATGTATCCGGCTTGATACTCATTTCGGAATCACTATTTCATCGGCCGAATAGAGGATTTGACTGGCCGTTCTAGTGGTTTGCCAAATCCAGACGGGGTCAGGATATCGGTCCACTCATCCCTTAAATGATCGCAGCACAATCCTGCCGTTCGGTCACCTGCTCATTAATGGCCAACCCGGGCGCTCAGCATTATTGGAAAAGACGAACAAACGCGTGGAGCGCTTCATTCAACTTTCCGAACATCAGTGAGGGAGACATCTTCCTGAACGCAGAAATGATTTTATCTTTTGCCCAAACATAATAATCTTACCCGAAAGGTAAGTAGCAACCTAGATGAAAAACCATCGGCCTAAGGCAGCGTCAATCCTTGGTCCAAGGCGCTCCAACTACTAAACTGCCACTCCGCGCATTCCTGATCTTGGCATTGCCGAGGTGGTGCGCAAGCATTTGCGACGCCTCGAAGCGAAGACCCTTCTTAAGCTTGTCCAGAATATCGAAATGCTCGTTACTCTGAACGCGCTCGTGCTCGCGGTTTAGTGTTTGGCGGTACTCAATCAGTCTTCGTAACTGGTTCTGGCGCTCTATCGTCCCAAGCAGGAAGCGGTTTCCAGACATCTCGGCTAGGCCTTCATGGAACTGTGCGTCGATTTCGAAAAATTCAATCTGGTTAAGAGTTTCCCATGCCCCGTCGCGCACCATAGCCTGCTGCTGATGCAGCCTGTCAAGGATTGCCTCATCTAATTTGAACGAGTCGTTGATGAGCCCCGCAGGCTCCAACATCTGCCGCAGCTCACAGGATTCGCGATAAGCGTCACCCGAGTCGATCAGCTGTATAAAGCACCAGCCGCGACCTTCGCGGCGCTCTATCCAGCCTTCGGTTGCAATCCGCATAAGAATTCGTCTCAGGCGGGCGCGCGAAACATCATAGCGCCGCATCAGTTCCGGCTCCGATACCGTGCGTGCAATATTGCCGACAAGCCGATCATAGGCAATCGTCAGGTAGATCCCTTCATCATCGCTGGACGCATGCTGCTCGACCGCCGGCGGCTCGGAGACGACATTCCCAAGGAAAAAACCGCGGTTAGGAACCTGCTGAACGTAGCCATCCGCGATCAACAAAGCCAGCGCCGCGCGGATAGGGCCGCGCGATGTTCCTAACAGATCGGCCAGTGATACTTCGGTCAAATGATGCCCGGCCTGCAAACCATTAGTCCTGACATATCGAAGTATCTTGGAGGCTAGCGCCCTGTGCAGCTGATTTGCCATTGTCCACCTTGTTGACCAGTTCTTTTGATACAGTAATTCACGATACCGGCGCCAGATGTCTGTCAATTGAAAAAGGCGGCTTTTTTGTTCCAGCCAAGATAGTCTCTCGCCTATCTTTTGATCTGGAGACGACTGATCGTGCCTCCTGCATCGTCTGTATCTGCAATCACCAAAGCATACCCTCGGGACCACATGCCATTTCTAGCCCGCTATCCGCTCTGCCCGTTTATGCCAGTTTAGACTAACATCTAGCCGGCGCTTCCACCTTGATGCTGCCAAGCGCGTTATTGGGGCTGCCACAAATCGTTATCGGCTCCACGGTCCTCTTGTCGGAACCATGCTGGGTTACTCACTCGGCGGCGTCGCCGAAATGAGCCTGATCGCCCTTACCCTTGGAATAGAAGTGCCCTTCGTGGTGTTCCACCACATTGTGCGCGTTCTGCTGGTGTTGGCAGGATCCGCTGCGATTTTTGCGCTGGGAAATCGTGCCAAGCCGAAGTGACGTGTCAGCAAGCGACCTCAGTCTCTGAGCAACGGCAACAAATCTCGCCCCTGCCTCTCGATCTCCGCCAGATAAGGCGTGTCGGACAGGATGAAATGTGTAATCCCGAGGTCGCGATATTTCTTCAACGAAGAGGCCACGTCCTCTGCCGAACCCACCAGCCAGGTCGTACCCGCGCCGCCGCCGCCGAAGCGGCCGGGGGCGGTGTAGAGATTGTCATCGAGGACATCGCCCTGTTTTTGCAGGTCGAACAGCCTCTGTTGGCCAACGGCGATGGATTGCAGGTGGTCGTTCCAGCGTGCGCCGCTGCCTTTTGCCATTTCCGCGACCTTGTTTTCCGCATCTCTCCAAGCCTCAGCGGTTGAGCTGCGCACAAGCGTCGTGATGCGCAGTCCGAATTCGAGAGGGGGCAGATCGCGATCCAGTTGGTTGCTCAAAGTTTTGAGCCGCTCGATCCGTTCCTGAACAGCCTTCAGCGGCTCACCCCAGAACAGTTGTACATCCGCTTCCGTTGCTGCCACTTGCTCAGCCGCTTCGGAGGCGCCGCCGAAATAGAGTTTTGGGTGAAGCCTTTCACCATGAGCTCGAATGCGTGGCTGCGCGGTTGAGTTGGAAACCCGGAAATGCTCGCCCTCGAAACTGACATTCTCTTCGGTCCAAAGCCTCCGGGTCAGCCGTATGAATTCTTTCGTGCGGGCATAACGCTGGGCCTGGTCGCCCTCGCTGTCGCCATAGGCCGCTAGGTCATCGCGCCCGGACACGATATTGATGCGCAGACGTCCCCCCGAAAGCTGATCGAGCGTTGCCGCAGCAGAGGCAAAATGAGCGGGTTGCCAGTAACCGGGGCGAATTGCCGCAAGTGCCTCGAAGCTCGTGGTCTGCGCTGCAATGGCAGTCGCAACGGTAAACGTGTCCGGTCGGCCCCAGCCCGTCCCGATCAAAGCGCCTTTCCAGCCATTCTGCTCAAGGGCCCTGGCGTGCGCAGTCAGCGTTGCAAGACTATTATGGTCTGCGGAGGCCGTATCGCCACGGTGCCCCGCCTTCGTATCATTCGGAATGTACCAGAGAAATTCGCTCGTTCCGGTCATGCTGATCCCAGCCGAACAGCTCGCTTCAAAGTCACGGCAATATTGTCAGATAGTCCGTTCACGCAGTCTTCCTTCACTTCCGGCAAGCCAGACGCCTAGCTCCATGAAAGCATGTCAAAGAGCTGGGAGCAGGACCAAGCAGTGCGACCCAAATTACCGCTTCCAAAGAGAAGAGAATTTGCGTGGCGCCTCCGTCAGAAGAAAAATCGACTAGATCAGTAGAGAATTAGCAGGCCATGTTTGCGGACAGTGAATTCATGCCCGCGCATGACGCTGCAAGATGTTGGTGGATGATATCGTGTCCTTGATGTCGTCCAGCGGGCCTTCCAGTGCAGTGCGGGGTAAAACCAGTTGAGGCTGGACAATCTTGACGACCGGCTCGCCCGGACCCGCATCCAGCAGTTCAAAGCCTCGCTCAAGCATTTCGGCCATATCAGGCTTGATCATATAGACGGAGAAGGGGAGGAAAGAGGCGAAGGGGTCGTAGTCGAAACAGCCGACGACGATATCGCCGAAGGCCTCTCCATCATGACGGCCCATGAAGCGCAGTAGTCCCTCGAAGTTGATCGAAGAGTTGACGAAGAAACAGCGCGGTAGACGGCCCTTCCGCTCGTAGAATTTTTCGAAGGCCAGTTCCGTCATTTTTGGAGAGTAGCCGGTGATTTCGATATCGTCATCAGCCGGTACGCCGAAGTGCTTTTCCTTGACGGCGTGAAACCCGGCTATGCGGTCGCGGCTCGCATGGTCATCATGCCCGCCGAACAGGATGACGTCGTCCGGCATCAGGTCTCCGCTTCGGCTTGCATGCGCAAGAATTGCGCTCGTCAGCACCTCTGCGCCTTGGCGATTGTCGGAAATGACCGAAGAGGCCAGCTTGCCTGGAAGATCGATGTTGACATGGGGAAGGGCCGAGCGTGCGCAGACCTGATGAACCCCATCTGGATCGCTGGCCCCCGCAATGAACAGTGCATCAACGGAATAGGCGATCAACGTTTCCACCGTTTTACGCTCCTCCTCCGGGTCTCTTCTGCCGGAAACGACCATCGGTGAAAGCCCACGTTTGCGCGCATGTGCTTCGAATGTCTGGGCCATGGAAGAGAAAAAGCGGTTCTCATAAATCGGCACCAGAAGCCCCACGAGGCCCGACTTGGAGCTGCGCAGACCGCGCGCCTGCAGATTGGCGGTGTATCGCTGCGCCTTGGCGAGCGAAAGAATCTTGGCCGCCGTCTCCTCGGAAATCCGCCTTTTGCGCCATGAACCATTGAGAACCGCGCTCACCGTCGATGCCGAAGCACCGGACATGACCGACAGGTCGTAAATCGTGGCTTTCTTTGCGCTTTGGTCCGACATCTGCATTCTCCCAGTGATTCTCATTGATAGAGCAGTGATCCTCTTGACGAAAGAGATTTGCGTGATATCGTGATTGCACCATCGATTGTGCAGATAAGCAATATCGATTGTGCGTCGATGGTTGCTATGGGAGTGGCAAGGGAGCGTTTCGCAAAGACGAGACGAGGATTTGAAACGCGTCGGTTTTCCGACCGGGCAAATCCGATTGCCGAGTTGTTGAGGAGGAACATTCATGAAGAGAATTATTGCAGCAGCTGTTGGATTGTCGCTCGCCTTGCTCGCGTCTACCGCATGGGCCGAAGGTCCAAAGGTCGGCGTGGTCGTCAAGATTGGCGGCATTCCATGGTTCAATGCCATGGAAGCAGGCATCAAGGAGCAAAGCTCCAAATTGGGTGTCAACGGCTTCATGGTAGGCCCGACGAGCGCAGACCCTGCGCTTCAGGTTCGCGCCATCGAGGACCTTATCGCGCAGAAGGTCGACTTCATCGGTGTCGTGCCGAATGATGCGAAGGTTCTGGAGCCGGTTTTGAAGAAGGCGCAAGCCGCGGGTATCAAGGTCATCACCCATGAATCGCCAAAGCAGCAGGGCGCCGACTGGGATTTCGAACTGGCATCCGCCAAAGGCTTCGGTGAAGCGCATGGCAAGCTTCTTGCCGAAAAGATGGGTGGCAAGGGCCGTTACGCCGTCTTCGTCGGCTCGCTCACCGTCCCGCTCCATAATGCATGGGCAGATGCAGCAATTGCCTATATCAAGGCCAACTATCCCGACATGAAGCTGGTGGGCGACCGCTACGGCGTGGCCGAAGATCTCGACAAGAGCCGATCGACAGCACTCGATCTCATGTCCGCCAATCAGGATCTGAAGGGCTTCCTGGCATTCGGTTCGCAGGGTCCGATTGGTGCCGGTCGCGCTGTCGAAGAACGCCGAAAGGACGGCAAGGTTTTTGTCATCGGCCCGTTCTCACCGGGTCAGGGCGCAAAGCTCATCAAGTCCGGCGCGCTGACGGGTGGTTTCATGTGGAATCCGAAGCAGGCCGGTGAGGTGTTCATCACGCTTGCGGATCGTATTGCCAAGGGCCAAGTGCCGAAGGCAGGAGACGATATCGAAGGTCTCGGCAAGATCGATCCAGATGGGAATACCATCGTTGTGGATCAGCTTCTGAAGATCGACAAGGAAAGCATCGACAAGCTGGTTTCCATGGGCCTCTAATTCCTCCCCAGGGCCACGGCGTCGCGTGAAACATGCGAGTTTACGCGACGCCGACTTCGACAAAGCATGAATATGACTGACGCCCGCACTACCTGCGGCGCGACTGGAGAGATGTGCCGTTATGAGCGAAGAACCGCTCCTGTCCCTAAAGAACATCAATGTCACGTTCGGCGGCGTTCGGGCATTGAAGAACGTGTCCTTCGAGGTCAATCCCGGCGAGGTGCATTGCCTTGCAGGCGAAAACGGCTGCGGCAAAAGCACCCTGATCAAGGTCATTACCGGCGTCTACAAACCGGCGGACGGGGCTGAACTCTATTTCGACGGCAAGCCGATCACGGCGATGACGCCAGCACTCGCGCAGTCTCTCGGCATTCAGGTCATCTGGCAGGATCTTGCGCTTTTCGACGAGATGTCTGTTGCCGAGAATATCGGCTTTCAACATGCGGTAAACGGCAAATACGGATTGGTCGACAAGCGCGCAATCCGTCAGGCTGCGGAAAAGGCGCTGGCCCGGCTGGGTGTCGAAATAGACATAGACAGGCCGCTCAAGGAGTTGCCCATTGCACAACGGCAGATCGTTGCCATTGCCCGCGCGCTGGTCGGCGAGGCGCGCATCGTGTTCATGGATGAACCAACCGCGTCACTCACGCAATCGGAAGCGGATTATCTGGTCGATATCGTCCGTCATCTTTCAGCGTCCGGCGTGGCAGTCGTCTTCGTATCTCACCGTCTGGCCGAAGTTCTGGAGATTTCGCACCGGATCACGGTGTTGCGCGATGGCGCTCTTGTCGGCGTTTTCCCGGTAGAGGGCATGACCCAGTCGCGCGTTACGGAACTGATGACGGGTCGTAACTTCGATAGTGCCATCATCGCGACCGACCATGACGATCGTCCCGTCGTACTTTCCGTGCGGGAACTGACGCGAGCGGGCGAGTTTCAGGATATTTCATTCGATCTACGCAAGGGCGAGACGCTCGGCATCACCGGCCTCCTGGGTGCGGGTCGCACAGAGCTTGCGCTCACCCTTTTTGGTATGCACCGCCCGCAATCGGGAGAAATTCTGATCGAAGGCGAGCCGGTCGATTTCCGCTCGAACCGGGATGCCATTCGCGAAGGCGTCGCCTATCTCTCGGAGGACCGTCTGTCGCTCGGGCTGAACCAGCCGCAATCCATTGCCGATAATCTGGTCATGGCATCGCTCGATCGCATCTTGTCCGGCGGCTTGATTTCGCCAACGAAGAAAGCCGATGTGGTGTCGCACTGGATCCGCGCGCTGGGCGTCAAGATCGGCCTGCCGGACGATCCGATCCGCACGCTGTCCGGCGGCAACCAGCAGCGTATTGCAATTGCAAAATGGCTGGCAATCGGCCCGAAAATCCTGATCCTCGACGCGCCGACGGTCGGTGTGGATGTCGGCGCGCGCGCCGGCATTTTTGAAATCGTCCGCAAGCTTGCTGCGGAAGGGCTTTCCATCATCGTGATCTCGGATGAGCCCCCGGAGGTCTACTTCAATACGGACCGGATCATTCACATGGTCGAAGGGCGCTTCCAGGCAACCTACGACCCGCGGCACATCTCTCTGACGGAATTGGAGGCCGCCATCTATGCGTAGGCTGATCCTGGGAAATACCACCGAGTTCACGCTGTTCCTCGTCACGATCCTGCTCTGTGCAAGCCTTTCGTTTGGTACGGACCGTTTTCTCACCGTCTCAAACGCTTTCGACGTTTTGAACGTGTCGGCAGTCAACATCATCTTTGCAGTAGGATTGCTCGTCGTACTGATCTCAGGCGGCATCGATATATCCTTCGCCGTAGCCGCCTCGGTGGTTCAATATGTCACGGTTCTGGCTTTGAGCGCGCTCGGCGGCGGCAATTGGGCCGAGGGCTTCATCATTGCTGGCGCGGTCGGCATCGGGCTTGGTCTCATCAATGCCTTTCTCGTTTGGCGGCTTCGGATCATCTCCATCGTTGCCACCATCTCTACCTTCAATATCTTCTTTGGCCTGCTGATGTTCTTCACCAAGGGCGTATCGATCTACGATCTACCTGACTGGCTTTCCACACGCGTCGTCTTTTACGAGCGCGAGATGGCGGACGGATCGTGGGTGGAACTCACCCTTCCGGTCGTCGTCATGATCCTCTGCTGTATCGCCACATGGTTCATGATTTCGCGAACCACGATTGGCCGGCAGCTCTATGCCTTCGGTGACAATCCCGAAGGTGCGCGCCGCTTCGGCATCAATATCGGCGCCATGCACTACATCTCCTTTGGTTGGCTCGGGCTGATGGCGGGGATCGCCGGGTTAATGCAGGCGCATTATGCGCAGGAAGTGGTGCCGAACGCGCTTTACGGGCGAGAACTGGATGTGCTGGCAGCCACCGTGCTGGGCGGCGCCCGGCTTGGCGGCGGCAAAGGTTCGGTCATCGGCTGCGTGCTCGGTATGCTTCTGGTCTCCATCACCCAGAACGGCCTCAACCTGATGGGCGTGTCGCCTTTCGCATTCAAGATGATCGTCGGGGCCATCATTCTCGTCGCGATCACGCTTTCCTCCGCTCGGCTCGATAAGCTTCTGCCATCCGCAATGAAGCGTTCTATAAGACAGGGGAGCACGCGCTCATGACGTCTGCCATTCGTAAGTTCAACGCCACTTTCGGCCCGGATATGGCCGGTCCGGTCATCGCCTTCATCGCGGTCATACTCGTCTTCGGACTTTCGGCGGACAACTTTATTTCGATGGGCACATTCGGCTCCGTCGCCTTCCAGCTTCCTGAACTCGGTCTGCTAACGCTGGCGATGCTTCTGCCGCTTTTGACCGGCGGCATCAATCTCTCCGTCACTTTTGCCGCCAACCTTTCCGGCCTTGCAGCAGCATGGGTGTTGCAGGCCCATGGCGGGGTCGATGCGCCGCCCAGCAGTTTCTTTTTCGCATGTCTTGCAGCACTCACAGTCGGTGGCGCCGCCGGGGCCATGACCGGCGCCGCAATCGCCTATACCAGCGCGCACCCCATTCTCGTCACGCTGTCGATGATGATTTTCCTGCGCGGTCTCGGAGAATTTTTGACGAGGGGCGGCGATGTTTCGGGCTTCCCGAGCTATATGGCGCCCATCGGTCATGGATCGTTTTTCGGGCTGCCTATTCCACTTCTCATCTTCATCGTCTGCGTTGCTCTGTGGCAATTGCTCTTGACGCGCAGCAAGCTGGGCTTCGGGCTGTTGATGATCGGTTCGAACATAGAGGCCGCCCGCTATTCCGGCCTCAACACCCGCAAAATTCAAATCCTTGTCTACACACTCTCCGGGCTCATGTGCGCAGTTGCGGGCATCATCATGCTGGCGCGCTTCAACTCGGTGCGCGTGGGCCATGGTGAATCCTATCTGCTGATCACCGTGCTGGCGGCGTTTCTCGGTGGCATCAACCCGTTCGGCGGTTTCGGACGCGTCCTGCCCGTCTTCGTCGCACTGATCGTGTTGCAGCTTCTCTCCTCCGGGCTGAACCTGCTTGGCGCCAATCAGCATCTCGCCACCGCTTTGTGGGGCGTGCTGATGATCGTGGTGATGGCCGCCCGCACAATCGTTTCAAACTATACCGCATACCGCAGAAAGAAGGCCTGACGTGCAAGGATTTGGTGTTCATGCAATGATGTGGTCCACCGTGTGGGACCACGCCGGGGCCGAGCGCGCAATCGCCGGAGCCGCCCATTACAATCAGGATTTCATCGAAATTCCGCTGATCGATATCGCATCCGTCGATGCGCAGCGTAGCCGGGCGCTTTTGGAAAAACATCGCCTGAATGCCACTTGCTCGCTGTTCTTGCCCGAACATGCCTGGGCCTCGATAAGGCCCGATGCTGCAATCGACCATCTCAAGGCAGCACTGGACAAAGCGAGCGAGATGGGTGCGCAAGCACTGACAGGCGTCACTTTCGGCGGCACGAATGAGCGCACCGGACAAAGGCCGACCCAGGGCGAATACGATAATCTGACCTATGCGCTGACTGCCGCGGCAAAGCATGCCAAGTCGCTAGGGCTCCAGTTCGGCATCGAGGCGGTCAATCGCTACGAAAACCACCTGATCAATTCTGCCGAGCAGGCGGTTGGACTGGTGGAGCGGATCGGCATGGACAACGTCTTCGTCCATCTGGACACCTTCCATATGAATATGGAGGAGAAAGGCATCGCCAATGGCATCATCGCTGCGCGCGACCACCTGAAATACATGCACATGTCCGAAAGCGACCGCGGCACGCCGGGCTTCGGCAATGTGGCTTGGGATGCGCTGTTTGCGGCACTTTCTGGAATAGAATTCAAAGGACTGCTGGTTCTCGAAAGCTTTGCGAGAATGCCGGTCGAAATGGCAGGCGCGATCTCGACCTGGCGTCCCGTTACCCGCGATGCGGATGAGACTCTGGATCAGGGGCTGGCCTTTCTGCGCAGCAAGGCCGACCAATATCGGCTTTTTTCTAACGCCGCATCCATTCGAGAATTGCCGTGACCACTTTAGACGAAAACGCACATACCATCGCTAATCTGACCTTGGATCGCTTTGAGAAACAGGGGAGGCGGATCATCATCGCGATTGCCGGGGCACCGGGATCGGGCAAATCGACAATCGCCGAACGCGTGGTCGAGCATCTGAACTCGGCGCAGGATATTTCCGCCGCGCTCTTTCCCATGGATGGGTATCATTACGACGATGCCGTGCTGGAAGAGATGAACAGGCTCCCGTTCAAGGGTGCTATCGATACATTCGATGCGCACGGGCTACGCCACATGCTGGAACGCCTGAAGGCCAATGAAGACGATGTCATTGCCGTGCCCGTCTTCGACCGCGCACTCGAAATCGCCCGGGCAGGCGGCCGCCTGATCCCCCGATCCATCGATATCATCGTCTGTGAAGGCAACTATCTGCTTGCGGGGCAAGCTCCGTGGGATCGGCTAAAGCCCATTTTCGATCTCACGATCTTTGTCGACGTGAACGAGGACGACTTAAGGCGACGGCTTCAGGATCGCTGGCGAAGCTTCGGTCTCTCGAAAGAGGAGATCACAGGCAAAGTCGAGAACAACGATCTGCCGAA
Source organism: Agrobacterium larrymoorei (assembly GCF_005145045.1). Taxonomy (NCBI): domain Bacteria; kingdom Pseudomonadati; phylum Pseudomonadota; class Alphaproteobacteria; order Hyphomicrobiales; family Rhizobiaceae; genus Agrobacterium; species Agrobacterium larrymoorei. Next base: position 385,945 of record NZ_CP039693.1, on the reverse strand, counting down.
CGGCCTGTTGATCGGCAGGATCAGCACCGAACCGGACCTTCGGGTGAGGAACCCTGACAATACACCCGCTGAGACTGCCAACTGACGGCCCTTAGCATTCCTACCAATCGAAAGAGGCACAGATGAAACACGGTATCTACTACTCCTATTGGGAGCATGAATGGAGCGCGAAATTCGGCCCCTATATCGAGAAAGTCGCGAAACTCGGCTTCGATATCATTGAGGTCGCCGCGCACCATATCAATGAGTATAGCGATGCCGAACTTGCGGCGATCAAGCAGAGCGCCAAAGACAATGGCATCACTCTCACAGCCGGTATCGGTCCGTCCAAGACGAAAAACCTCTCATCGCCGGACGCTTCGGTGCGTGAAGCTGGCAAAGCCTTTTTCGAGCGCACGCTGACCAATGTCGCCAAGCTCGATATCCACACCATTGGCGGCGCGCTGCATTCCTATTGGCCTGTCGATTATTCCCAGCCGGTCGACAAGGTGGGCGACCGCGCCAGAGGCGTCGAGGGCATTCACGGTATCGCCGATTTCGCCAATAATCTCGGCATCAATCTCTGCATCGAGGTTCTCAACCGCTTCGAAAACCACGTACTCAACACCGCCGCCGAGGGCGTGGCCTTCGTGAAGGATGTCGGCAAGCCGAACGTGAAGGTGATGCTCGATACCTTCCACATGAATATCGAGGAAGACAGCTTCGGCGACGCCATCCGCACCGCAGGCCCCCTTCTTGGTCATTTCCACACAGGCGAAAGCAACCGCCGCGTTCCCGGCAAGGGCAGAATGCCGTGGCATGAGATCGGCCTGGCGCTTCGGGAGATCAACTACGACGGCGCCGTCGTCATGGAGCCCTTCGTCAAGACCGGCGGAACAATCGGCTCTGATATTCGCGTCTGGCGCGATCTCACCGATGGCGCGGATACGGCCAAGATGGATGAGGATGCACGCAAGGCACTCGCCTTTTCACGGTTCGTCCTGGGAGGCTGAGCCTCTCAACGACGGGGCCTGCTTCTCCGCGCGAAGCAGGCCTATTTTTGATGGCGGCGGCCTCAGTCCTCCCGGCACGAGTGAGCCTGCAACGGCGTAAGCCTTGACGATCCGCAGAGAAGCGGAACTATAGCATCCATGCCTCCAGTTTTGAGAAGCCGCCCCGGAACGAACAGATGCTACAGAGACAGAAACAGCAATCCAAATCGCCGGCGCGGCTGAAGGTCGGCTTCGTTCTGGGACGCACCTTTACCCTCTCTGCCTTCTCCCTTTTTGTCGATACGCTGCGTCTGGCAAGCGATGAGCTGGACCGTTCCGGCAGAGTGCTGGCGGATTGGGAGGTGCTTGGTGATACACGGCATCTCATCCGCTCCAGCTGCGGCGTCAGTGTCGCACCGACGAGTGATCTCGTCTCGCCGGAACGCTTCGATGTTCTTGTCGTCGTCGGTGGTCTTCTTTCGGAGGATGTGGCTTGTAACCGGCAGACGCTGGACTATCTGAAACGCGCCGCGGCCCTTGATATACCGTTGCTCGGTGTATGCACCGGTTCCTTCATTCTGGCCGAAGCGGGCCTTATGAGGGAGCATGAGAGCTGCGTGAGCTGGCTTCACTTCGAGGCGTTTCGGGAGCGTTTTCCAGACCTTCGCGTCAGGCCGGACCGGCTTTTCAATTTCGATGGAAAACGCGGTTCCTGTGCAGGCGGAGCCAGCTCCGCGGATCTGGCGGCCTTTATCGTCCGCGCCTGGGTCGGTCGCGATGCGGAGCGCAATGCGCTCGACATTCTGCAAATCACCTCACCGCGCAAGGCCAGCGACAGCCAGTCGCGCGTGCCCATGCAGCCGCGCAATGACAGCGACGAAATCGATCAGCGCGTCAACGCCGTAATGCTTTTGATGGAGCAGCATATTGCCGAGCCGATCGAGATCGAACGTCTCGCGCAGGCCGTACAATTGTCGCGTCGTCAACTGGAGCGGCTATTTCAACGGGTTCTCGGCTACTCCCCGGCTGAAGCCTATAAGCTGCTGCGGCTGCGCCGCGCCAATCATCTGATTACCAGCACCAGCAGGCCGTTGATCGATATCGCGGTCGATGTCGGCTTTAGCAGCGCTTCCAACATGGGCCGTTCTTTCCGACGCATCTACGGCAAATCCCCCGGCAGTCTTCGTGATGATGACGAGGATCATGCTGAGCGCGCTGATTAAATCGGGCCGGAACTGCCCAATTTGATCCTCCACGTGATCATTGAAGGCGCATCTGCAACCGCGAGCAAATGAACGACGCTTCCTTTCGCTGACCACTGATGGGAAGAGCCATGAAAGCGGCGGAGCAACGGAACTTTACATTCCTAAATCTGTTACTTCATCTTTACCGGAGATGTAGATGACAACCACCGCCGACGACCTGTTCAAGCCAGAAAAGCTCTCCACCGAGCAAAAGATGGCCAATACGACGACCGCATTTCGCAACATCGTTGCAATAGAAGCGGAAGAGCGCCGCGCCAAGACCGAACGCCTTCGCGCCCTTCGATTAGGATTAGAAACTAATTAAGTGATTGCGCGCATACTCTCCCTGCTTAGAAATGGAGATCGCTTCAATGGCAACAAAATGTAAAGGTTGCCATGATGGCGCCGAGGGTTTCCCGATTCCTTTCTCGATGGCGTTTCAGCCAATCTTCGACGTTTCCAATGGCACAGTCTTTGCTCATGAAGCGCTTGTTCGCGGACCGGGCGGGGAGGGCGCCAGATCAGTTCTGGATCAGGTGACGAGCGACAATCGCTACGCCTTCGACCAACAGTGCCGCGTCAAGGCAATAGAACTGGCAGCCAGCCTGTTCGAGCCAGCCGGCAGCACGAAACTCTCGATCAACTTCATGCCCAACGCAGTTTACGAGCCGCGCGCCTGCATTCGGCTGACGTTGGCAACGGCAATGCAGACCGGCTTCCCGGCAGATCGCATCATCTTCGAATTCACTGAAAATGAGCGGCTCGACACCAACCACCTTTTGAACATCCTGCGTACATATCGTTCGCTCGGCTTCAAGACTGCCATCGACGATTTTGGTGCTGGCCATTCCGGGCTTTCGCTTCTCACCCGTTTCCAGCCGGATATCGTCAAGCTGGATATGGATCTGATCCGCGGGATCGATCAGGATCCGGTGAAACGTGGCATCGTCAAACACACGCTCGCCATGTTGAACGAACTGTCGATCACGCCGATATGCGAAGGCGTGGAGACGCAAGACGAGCTTTCAACTCTCAGAGACCTGGGCGTATCACTCATTCAAGGTTACGTTCTGGCCAAGCCGACCTTCGAAAGCCTTTCGGCTTACCCGGCAGTCAGTGCAGAAGGCGAGCACCGCCTAGCAGTGCTCGCTTGAACAAGCGGGCATTCGTCTTTCGCTTTTCTGCCAGACACAAACATATCATCATTTCTTATCCAGCTTACGCAGCTTTTCGGCGCTCTATAACGTTATGATGCGCATGAAACTCGCGCGCATCATACCGGCCAAGAGCTCCCTGTTCCTTCTTACTGCAGCGACCATCGCGGCTTCGTTCGCGCTCGTCAAAAAGCAGCCCGAACTTGCCTATGGCAATCCCCGCGATCAGGAGCGGGGGCGTCTTGCCAGGGTGCCGGAAGATATTCCAAAGCGTGGACTTCTGGATGTTCTCGGGCGGGTTTTTAACGAGGTCAGAAACGACCGCGTGACGCTGATCGCCGGCGGCGTGACGTTTTACATCCTGCTTGCCTTGTTCCCGGCGCTCGCGGTTCTCGTTTCGCTATACGGCCTCTTCGCCGACCCTGCGACAATGTCCGAGCATCTGGGCAAGCTTGCAGTTATTCTGCCACCCGGTGCTTTCGATCTCGTGGCCGATCAACTGACCGCGCTGACAGCGCAAAAGAGCGAGACGCTTGGTATTGCCTTCATTGTCGGGCTAGCGGTGACCCTCTGGAGCAGTCATAACGGAATTCTCGCCATATTCGATGCCATGAACGTAGCCTATAACGAGAATGAAAAGCGCAGCCTCATCCATCTCAATGTGGTCGCGATGGGCTTCACCATCTGCGCCATGATTGCCGTTGCCGTGGTCATCGGCTTCGTCGCAATCGTTCCGGTCCTGTTTTCCTATCTTTATCTCGACGCCTACCTCGAAACCGCCGTTTTGATCATGCGATGGCCGCTCCTTTTGCTGGGGGCCGCGCTCGCAGCTATGGCCATTTACCGCTTTGCGCCCAGCCGCGAGCCCGCGAAAATCAGGTGGCTTACCTGGGGCGCGGCATTGACGACCATATCGTGGTTCGTCATGTCGCTCGGTTACTCCTTCTACATGGAAAATTTCGCCAATTACGCAAAAACATATGGCGCGCTGGGAGCTTTGATCGGCTTCCTGATCTGGGTCTGGCTATCAGTCACCATCCTCATTGTCGGCGGCACGCTGAATGCGGAGTTGGAACATCAAACCGCGCTCGATACGACGACCGGGCCTGAACTGCCCATGGGAACGCGCGGAGCCTATGTTGCAGATACGCTGGGTGAAGAGAGCAAACTCAGCGTCTGAGGAAGACGAAGTAACGGACGCAAGTCCCTGAAAAAGGTTCCATAAAGCTTAAAAATTTGCTGCGGAACCAAGCGCTGCCGAGAGCATTTCCGATCACAAAAGGGAGATACTCTCATGCAGAACTTCATCGCCGGACTATTGCTTGCATCTTGCGCAGTACCGCTGTTTGCGGGCTCCATGACAATCGCTTCCAGCCTTTCGCACGACGCACCCTCACACCAGTTCACCAATCTGGATGCGGAACCGCTTTGGACTTCCGAAGTAAAGAGGATCGACGTCAACAAACAGGCCTACGAGCGCCTCCCGGCTGTTATCGCCCCCGAAACCCTTGTCGCGGAAGCGAAGAAAAAAGCCGCTCCTTCGCTTGTTGCATCCAACGATGAAACGCAGATGCAGATGGCGCAGGACCGTGACCAGACTTTCGATATCAGCGAACAGGCAAAGAACTGGTGTGCTGCAAAGTATCGGTCCTATTCTGCGGAAGACAATAGCTATCAGCCCTATGGCGGCGGCGACAGAAAGCCATGCGTTGCACCCACAGAGATCGCGGGCCCGGCCACAATTCAGACAGCGGCAGTCTCTGAAGATATCAGCGGCAGTGACCATGTGCAGTGGTGCATGGAACGGTATAGTTCCTATCGCGTAGAAGACAATTCCTATCAGCCATTTTCCGGCCCCAGAAAGAAGTGCCTGCCACCGCAGCAGCAATCCGCCAGTAACCGCTACGCGGTATCGGATCAGCAGCTTTATCAGTGATGTTTAGCGGCTGGGTTCGCTCCAGCCGCTCAATGGTATTTCAGGTTTTGCGGCTGACCCGCTTATTTGCGCCGCCGTCGCTTCATTAGCCGCGAAATAGCACCGCCCTTACGGCGCTGCTGCATGAGGCCAACGTCGCTGACGAGCCGTGCACCGCCTTCGCGTTTTTCAAGCGTTATCTTGCGGGTGTGGAATGCTTCCAGTTCAACGCGATGAGCGACGCTCAGCACCGTTGCATCGGGTAGTTCCTCAATCAGCATCGCCATCATCTTGTCCTGCGTTTTCTCGTCCAGTGCCGAGGTGGCTTCATCCAGAACGATGATGTTGGGCTTGTGCAGAAGAAGGCGGGCAAAGGCCAGGCGCTGTTTTTCGCCGCCGGAAAGCGTATGGTCCCACGGCGCTTCATCGTCGATCTTTTCGATCAACTGCCCGAGACCGACCTTTTCGAGAGCGACGCCGATATCCTCGTGCTCCCATGTCTCCGCGGCCTGCGGATAGGAAACGGCCCGCCGCAATGTGCCTGTCGGGATATAGGGCTTCTGCGGCAGCATGAAGAGGTGGTGATCGGGATGAAAATCGACATGCCCGCCGCCCCATGGCCAGAGGCCGGAGATGGCCCGAACCAGCGTACTCTTGCCAGAGCCCGACTCGCCCGCCACCAACACGCGCTCACCCGGCTCGATGACGACCTGTGTTTCCTTCACGACGGCGGTGCCATCGCCGAGCGAAACGGACAGGTTTTCCAGACTGAGCATCGTCGTCCCGGAGGTTTCGCCACGCTGCACGCGCCCGACCTTGTCGCTCTGCTCGGCCTGCTCGAGCCCATCGAGTGACATCATAAGCGAGGCCACACGGCGAGCGCAGGCATTCCAGTCTGCAAGACGAGGGTAGTTATCGACCAGCCAGCCGAAGGCGCCCTGTACGATGGTGAATGCAGACGCAGCCTGCATCACCTGACCGAGTGTCATACTACCATCGAGAAACTTGGGCGCGCAAAGAAGAACAGGCACGACCGGTGCAATCAGCATCGAACTGTGCGACACCAGCGTCGTTCGCATATATTGATTGGCCAGCAGCCTCCACTGCTGGCGCACATTTGCGAAGCGCCGGGAGAGATCCTCCCGCTCTTCCTCCTCTCCGCCTAGAAGAGCAATGCTCTCCCCGTTCTCGCGGACGCGCGTCAGCGTGTAACGAAATTCCGCCTCCACCTGATTTTTGGTCTCCGAGACCCGGACGAAGTTGCGGCCAATGAATGCAATCGCGCCTGACGTTATCGTCGCATAGAGGATCGCGGCGATGACGAGAAAGCCTGGGATCGTGATGGTAGAGCCACCTAAAGGCACAGTGAGCGCCCCACCGATTGTCCACAGCACGACAATGAAGGTGGACGCCGAAACGAACGCGGAAATGACGCCGGAGGTGAAATCCACCGGAGCCTCGGTGGCAATCCGCATATCTTCCGAAATGCGCGCTTCCGGGTTTTGATGATCACCATCGATCAGGTTCAGCTGGTAATATCGACCGTTGGCAAGCCAGCGTCCGATAAGCCCCTTGGTCAACCAAGAGCGCCAACGCCGCTGGATCAGCATGCGCACATAAACCTGCGATGTGACGAGTGTTACACTTCCCAGCACCAGAAGCGGAAACAACGATCCGAGGTAATATACATTCGCAGAATTGCGCTGCTCGATGGCATCGAAAAGGCCTCGGTTCCAAACGTTGATACCATACTGGAAACAGACATTGAGCCCGATCAACACCAACAGCCCGATGCAAACCGGCCAGGCAAACCGATCACCCTCCCGGCTCCAATAGCCGCGTGCGCTGATCCAGAATCTGCGCAGCAGAAACGCTTTGCGCGCTTCTTCCCTCTGCTCTGGCGTCAGCTCGTCTCCAACATTTTCATCCTGAATGTGCGCAGTTTCGGAAACCATCTAGACCCCTGACCAGACTGAAATTTTGTTGGTTTTCATCGCTATACGATTGGGAACAGGTTTTGGTTTCGCGGATGGAAAAAAGATAGTGTTGGAACGAGCCCGCCCTTAACAAATAAGCCGATTTCGCAGTTGCATGACGACAGATGACATAAATCATATGAGTTTTCGCATTTGTTAGGGAAGTCTTAGATGCTGGTAAGTCATTAATTCCGCCAAGTCCGGTTGAGGATCGTATTGGGGTACGATGCGCTCCGTGTTGTTACGGAATATCGTAAGGGGGAATTGAAATGAAGTTTTCGGTGAGAAACATACTCGTCGGCGTTTTCGCCATCTTTAGTGTGGCGGTAATGGGCTTGATGGGCAATCAGCTTTTGGGGGAAATTGCCGTCCAGCAGAACTCCAAGCGCTTATCGGATCTCGCGGAACTCGACAAATCCTTATTCGACGCGCTGCTCGGCATGCGAGGCGAGCGCGGGGGCTTTGCCTCTGCAATCAAGCTTGAAATCGCAGACATGTCTTCCACGCGCAAGAACATTGACGACGGGCGCCGCGATCTCGATGCAGCTTTCGGCAACGTGAAGTCTTTCGCCGACCGCGCCGAGCCTGCCAGCTTAAAAGCGACTATTTTGCCTATTTTTCAGAAATATGATGCGTGGCTGGCTCTACGTATGCCGGTCGATGCGGCCTTGGCGAAGGCCGTACAGGATCGCGACCCCGCACTCGGCAAGACGGTGCTTACAGCGGCTGACCAGATGCTGGTCGATCTGGAAAAGGCAGCCTATCAGGTCGAAGCCGCGATTACCGCACGCGATCCAGCCATGACCGCGTTCACGCAACTGCGCTCGCTTGCCTGGACATCGAGAACGCAGCTTGGAACGGCGAATTCGACGCTGGTTGGCGCCGTCATCGCCAGACAGCCGCTATCATCGGAGAAGCTCGCGGAGATCGCCGTTCAAGATGCGCGCGTAACTCTGGCCTGGAACGTCATCTCGCAGATCGTGGCCAGTGATGCCACCCCGCAAAGCATCCGCACCCTGCACAAAGTTGCTGAAGACATGTATTTTTCCGGTGCTTATGCCGAACAGAAGGCAGCTCTCATCAAGGCATCTCAGGCCGGTCAGGCATTCATCATGAATGTCGACGACTGGCGCAAGCCGGCTGCACCTGCACAGGCCTCGGTTGCGGAAATTGCCTCCGCCTCTCTCAAGGAGATGACTGCAGTGACAGCGAGCCAAGTGGATGGAGCAACGCGTTTCATTTTTATTTATGGTGCGGCAACGCTGGTGGCCTTAGTCCTCTCCGTCATCGGCTTCACCACCATCATCTTCCGCATTGCAAATCCGATCACTCAACTGACCGGCACGATGCGCAAACTCGCCGCTGGCGATCTGTCCGTCGAAGTCATCGGTGCCAAACGTCACGACGAAATTGGCGACATGGCCCGCGCGGTAGAGGTGTTTCAGCAGGCATCCATTCGTAACCGCGACATGGAAGCGGATGCCGCGCGCCTGCGAGAAGCTTCCGAGGCGGAACGTCTTGAAATACAGCAACGTGTCGAAAAAGAAGCGGATGAGCGCCTGACACAGGCCACCTCGAACCTTGCGACAGGTCTCCGTCGCTTGGCTTCGGGTGATCTCTCCTGCCAGATCGACAGCGCTTTTGCCGAACGTTTCGAAGCGCTGCGTCATGATTTCAATAGTTCGGTTCGCCAATTGGGCGAAGCGCTTGAAGGCGTCAATAAATCCGCCTTGACCGTGCGAACCGGCAGTACCGAAATTTCGAGTGCATCCGATCAACTTGCCAAGCGAACCGAGCAACAGGCCGCCTCCCTGGAAGAAACCGCGGCCGCACTGGAAGAAGTCACGACCAATGTGAAGCAGACATCGGAGCGCGCCGGTGAAGCGCGTCAGATGGTTCGCCACGCAACCGAACGCGCAGAAGTTTCGAGCTCGGTCGTATCCGACGCCATCAATGCCATGGGTAAGATCGAGACGGCGTCACAGCAGATTGGCCAGATTATCAGTGTCATTAACGACATCGCCTTCCAGACCAATCTTCTTGCACTCAACGCCGGTGTCGAAGCGGCGCGTGCTGGCGAGGCGGGCAAAGGTTTCGCGGTCGTTGCCCAGGAAGTGCGGGAGCTCGCGCAGCGCTCTGCGAATGCCGCAAAGGAGATCAAAACGTTGATTGGCAATTCCGAAGCCGCGGTCAGGGAGGGTGTAACGCTGGTCAACGACACCGGAAACGGACTTAAGGAGATTGCAGGACTCGTCGCTGCTATCAATGAGCATATGGATGCCATTGCTGTATCTGCCCGTGAGCAGGCATCGGGCCTCTCCGAGATCAACACGTCCGTCAATCAAATGGATCATATGACCCAGCAGAACGCCGCAATGGTGGAAGAGATGAACGCTGCCGGTGCCGGTCTTGCTCAGGAGAGCATGCGACTTTCCGATCTCCTTTCTCAGTTTGAAGTGGAGCATGGCCAGCGCTCTCAATTTGCAGTCCGCACTGCGGCTTAACCACGTCACCGCTTCGAGAGCTATCCGACGAAATCGACAGCCTTTGAAGGCAGTCGCTTATCTCATTGGTTGATCGCAAAAGAATGGATGCAACTTCAAGGTCGCAGAGAGAATAGTCGCAGTGTGGAGTTTTTGATCGGTTCGAGATAGTTGCCTTTGAACGAGAGACATGATGAAAGTAAACGAGTTTTCATCGTCCCATAAGTAGTCGAATGCTCTTGGATTAAGCTTCGGAGTCGAGCGATGCGATTGTCTAATATTTTAGTTCTATTGGTTGCCGTTGCGTCCCCGGCAGGCGCAGCTCAATCCTCTGACAAGCTTCGGACAGCCACTGAAACGGAAATCCGGCAACATCTTCAAAGAGCAGGTAGCTTGAAGGATGGAACGGACGGTTATCAATATCTCGAAGGTAGTTCGACGGGTTACAAAATCACCGATGGAAAGATTTGCGTGCGCAAGCGAAATTCAGTCGATTGCGCGGATGTCCTTTTTGACGGAACGCGGCTCGAGCTGATAGATCGAAACGGAAATCGCGAAATTATCGGCAACTAGAATAATCGAATTTATTTGACATGACCTATGCCCTAGACGGGCACGACGAACTCAAATCTTTCTCTATCATGCCTCGGCACTAAGGGCGTCAAATGGTACTTATGCGTTATGCTTTGAGTGTAGCAATCGTGCTTTCCATCGCGTCACATGCGGCGGCAGATCAAATCACGATTTCCAATAAGGCAACTGGAACGATTTATCGTCTATACGCCTGGCCGACCGATCTCGTGGCGCGCTCGTTCAACATCCTCAATACGCCGTTGCAACGCAACGCTCAAGCCGTTGTCAGCGTGGACAATAGCTACCAGGACTGCAAGTTCACGTTTCAGTACGATCTCAACAATCCGGCAGACAAGCGCAAGAAAAATTATCGCCGTCGGCCTCTACAAAGTAAAGAAGTCGATATTTGTGGAAATAAAGGCTCGGTTTATCTCGGATATGATTTCTAAACGAGATTTTTGATACCGGGCCTCAACAACAGAGGCCCAGCATCTTCCGTTTGATTTAAATGTCGAACCAGAGGCGGGGATTTTCTCCGGACTGAATCTTCTCCCAGATAAGATCAGTCTTATCCCAGGCACGTATGGCGGAAAACCGGTTATCGAGAACGAGATCGCCTTCCGAGGTTTTGACCACCAACACGGCGTGTCCTTCGCCGGATCTGGTTCGTGCTACGGCAATCCTAAGGCTGCGTGCTGGCCAACCCTGAGCAATAAGGTGGCGGCGTTTCGTCAGCGCGAAATCTTCGCAATCCCCCGAAGTGACGTCTGCAGCCCAGACATCTCCTTGCGATTGAGAGTCATTGACCGGCTTGATGGAGCGATTAACAGACGAGTTGACGGACTGCAGCTTCCGGCGATTTTCTGCCGTCAGGTTGACAATCGACTCACCGCTTTCCGCGGCGCAGTCCGCCTGATTGCTGCGGCAGAAGCGAACGAAAGCAAATGGCGCGAGCGTCGCGCGCGAGGTGCTGATAAATGAACTTGCCGGAGGCAAGTGAAGCGACCGGCCCATTCCGGCCGGAGAGGCTGCGTTTGCAACATTTCCACTCAAAATTAAAGCAAGGGCGGTGCCCGCTACTTTGATAAATCGACCTGCCATCATGATATGCTGACCTCGCATATTTCGTTTTTTGATGGCCTGTTTGTAGCATTGGGCTTTTAAGGGCGATTTAGTCGGATTGTTCGCATTTTATCTAGTTGCATTTTATCCGCGCAACAAAACACCCGGCAATTGCTTTGGTAAAAAATGTGATGCTCTTACTATGGCCAGTAAGAGGAGAGTTTCGGGCTATGCCGTTACGATGAAAACAGACACATAGTTTTCCGATATGTGCCTGAACAAGCGTCGAAAACGCAGTCATCATAAGCGAAAACCGCGATTGGAAAATCGCAAATGGCATAATTGCCGCTATCAGCCGTTCAGTTTACGACGGTCGAAGAGCTGCTATAGGTGATGCTGGTTCCGCCAGATGAGCCAGGTTCGAAGTTGCCGCGAGGATCGAGATTGAGGGGCGGATGGCACAATCTGACGACCCGCCGCCCGGAATCGTCGATGATCAGCAGATTAGAACAATCCTCTGCGGAATAGCGCACGTACGAGCTCTGGTAGCTTGACGAGCGAGCCGAGCCTGACTCGATGTAATCCGCAGCATATGCAACATGGGCGAACGGCGCTGCCGATGCGAGAAAGAGAGTAATTCCTAAAATTCTGCGACGAACGGCCATGAATGATCTCTCAAAATTCAAACGCGAACTATGCTTTCTATTGAGGTAGCAAATTTGCTTCCCCAATACTAGCTCCGCTCCATGTTCCTTTACAGCACAACTCGTAAATTCTGACAGCCTCCTCCTTGGAAGAGGCTGCGCAACGAATTTGCTTAATCCTCTCGGAAAGTATGGTTGATTTGGTCCATAAGCGGTTTCGAGAAATAGGATATCACAGATCGGTCTGCGATCTTTATGAAGACTTCTGCGGGCATACCCGGATACAACGTCAATCCCTGCAGTTTTTTGACGCCCTCGTCATCAGGTAAAATCCGGATGGGGTAGTAGGTTAGGCCGCTTCGCTGATCCGTCACCGCATCAGGGGAAATCGAGGATACCGTTCCGGCAACTTCAGGCGTCGTTCTCTGATCGAATGCCGCGAAGCGAATGTTGACTGACTGTCCGGGGAAAATCTGATCGATGTTCCGTGTAGCGATCTTCGCTTCCACGGTTAGGGCGCGCGCATCGGGTGCCAGCAACATCAAGGCATCGCCCGGATTAACGATCCCGCCGACGGTGTGAACCGTCATCTGATAGATGCGCCCATCCATCGGTGCATGTAGCTCCAGGCGCTTCAGCTGGTCCTGCAATGCAACCCGGCGCTCCTCCGATTGGGCAATATCGGATTCAACCTGCGTCAGTTCCTTCGCGTTTTCCGTGCGCCGATCCTCATCGAGCTGGAGAATCTGAAGATCGATCTCGCTGATCTTCCCTTCCGCCTGCGCGCGGGCGGCAACGCGCTCACCGCGGCTTCCCTCCAGATCAACACGCTGGCGTTTCAACACGTTCACCCGCTGCATGGTGACGAGTTGCTGTGCGTAGAGTGAATTCGTCGCTTTATATTCTTCATCGATAATCGATAAGCCGTTATCGATCGACTTGATCTGCTCGCCTATCCCGAAAATCTCTTCGGCAAGCTGGTTCTTGCGTTCTTTCAACTGCTTTTTCATGCCGACAAGAGCGGACTGGCGTGTGGCAAACAGCTGGAGCTCACCATCGATCAAGCTGCGATTGGCATCGATATCGACAGACTCGGCGGCCAGATCCTCCGCCGTAAAACTTTCCTTGCCGACACGCTCGGCTTTCAGTCTTGCGCGTCGCGCATAAAGTTGCGCAAGCGTGCTGTCCACAATGCCGAGGCTGGCACGAACCGCGGTGCCATCAAGGCTCAGCAAAAGGTCCCCCACCTTGACATGGGAGCCTTCCTTTACTGCGATTTCGGATACGATGCCGCCGGTAAGATGCTGTATCTTCTTGGCATTATCATCGATAACGACCGTGCCGTCACCGATGACTGCATTCGATAATTTCGCTGTCGCTGCCCAGCCTCCTAGTCCCCCGACCAGAATGATGCTGAGACTGACGACCCCGAAGACATGTCGGCGAAGTGATTTTTGAGACGGTACGTTCATTCGCTCTTCACTCCTGGCCTTCGCCAACGACCTTCAGCGTGACAGGCCTCGATTCTGCGGCCATGACGCTGTCCCTGCGCAGGAATTTCGGAAGCACATCCTCCTTCGGCCCGAATGCAACGGCTCTGCCATCTTTCATCATGAGAATATGATCGACCGCAACCAGCGCGCTTGGACGGTGTGCAATCACGATCACAATTCCACCACGGGCACGAACGTCGCTGATTGCGGTGCTGAGCGCTTCCTCGCCTTCCGTGTCGAGGTTTGAATTGGGTTCATCCAAAATGACCAGAAAAGGGTTGCCATAAAGAGCCCGTGCCAGTGCGATGCGCTGACGTTGACCGGCGGACAACAGGGAACCGTTCAGCCCGATATCCGTGTCGTAACCCTGCGGCAGATTGAGAATGAGGTCATGCACGCGCGCTGCACGTGCAGCGGCCACAACGGCCTCCGGCGTAGCGTCTTGCCTATATCTGGAAATATTCTGTGAGACCGTGCCGGTGAACAACTCGATACCCTGCGGAAGATATCCGATATGCTGACCGCGCGAAGATTCATCCCACTGATCGAGTGCCGCACCATCCAGTCTCATGGAACCGCGATAGATCGGCCAGATACCCGTAAGCGCCCGCGAAAGCGACGATTTTCCCGACGCGCTGGGGCCGATAATGCCCACAGCACTACCGGCATGCAGTGTAAAGCTAATGTCAGAAACAATCGCCTGTTGCGCATTCGCCGGGCCGGTCGACAGCTTTTGAACCGACAATGTTTCTTTCGGCGCCGGGAGCGTGAGCGGTTGGGAGACCTCAGGTATTGTATCGAAAATCTCTCTTATGCGCTTCCAGGATTGCTGCGCCAGTACGAAACCGCGCCAGCTGGCGATGACCTGTTCGACAGGCGCGAGCGCGCGTGACGTCAGGATCGACGACGCGATAATGATACCGCCAGAAGCCTGATTTTCGATAACAAGTACGGCACCGGCGGCTAATACGCCAGACTGCAAGGCTATACGGAAAATCTTGGATACTATGGCATAAGCACTGCCGCTGTCGGCACTGTTTCTGCACAACGTCCTATACCGCTTATTATAATCCTCCCAGTCCCGCGCCAGATCATTGCTCATACCCATCGCTTCAACGACCTCGGCATTCCGCAATGCCGCGCCCATCAACACGTTTCGCTGATTCCAGACATCATGGACCTTGCGATCGGCGGCCAGTGCAGTGAGGTTCGTAAGAACTGTGATGAAGATCAAAATGAGCGCGCCGCACACCGCGATGATGCCGACGACCGGGTGAAACAGGAAGCAGATCCCGATGTAAATCGGCATCCATGGAAGATCGAAAAAGGCCGCAGGACCAGTGCCCGATAAAAAGGTTCGGACCTGATCGAAGTCTCTCATGACCATGAGGCCGTCATTCGCACCGCTGGTCTTGATCGGCGTTTTGAGCATCACCTTGAAAACGCGCTGACCCAAAACCTCGTCGAACACACCCGATACGCGCGTCAGCATACGGCTTCTGAAAAGCTCGAAAGCGCCCTGAAAAGCATACAAAGCCGCGGCAAGTATTCCCAGCGCGATCAAGGACGGAATGCTGTGACTTGGAATGACGCGGTCATAGACCTGCAACATGAAGAATGAACTGGTCAAGTAAAGCACATTGATCAACGCACTTGCTAAACCGATTGCTACAAGGCCGGATCGACTTCTACAAAATGCTTCGCGCGTCAAATCTTCCTTAGATTGAAACTTAAACGCCATACTAACGCTTCCCTCTACTAAGGCCGTTTGTAGCTTACTTCGATCCTTAACAGGATATTAATATTTGGAATTTTCTTATTAGCGTGAACAAGAACGGTTAATTCCTGTCCAGAAGAAGTCGCACGAAATCAATCCGGTTTTCTTGAGATCGCGCTACTTTCTATTCTCGAAAATACGCAGGGTCGCACAGCAACCCTGCGTAATTGATCGCATCCATCAGTGCGAAAATTTCGCGACGGAAATATAATAACGCGAATTGGTTTTAGACGGCGGCGTTCGGCACAGAACCGTAGAAGGCATAGTCGTCTGCAGTCAGAGGCTTGCCGTTTACGGATTCAATCGAGATATAGTTGTGCTGTCCAGTGTTGCTGTCAAAAAGGTCATACTTGTAGATCACGTGACCGTCGACGCCAGCTGTGTGAGACACGAGGTTGAGTGTGGAATCGACACCCATACCGCGGAACGTCAGGCGGTCGCCACTGGCTTCACCAGCGCCACCGAAGTCGAAAATCTTGTCGGTGCTGCCGTCTACGTCAGAGGCGAGCCACAGGAACGTGTCGTTACCGCCACCGCCGTACATGTAGTCATTGCCCTTGCCGCCCTGAAGGATGTCGTCACCCTTGCCGCCGTTGAGGTTATCGCTACCACGACCGCCGTCCAGATGCGCAGCGCCGCCAGTAGCAACAAGAACGTCGTTGGATTCACCAGAGCCCAGGTATCCACCTGCAGTGTACTTTATAGACATAGTTCTCTCCATTGTATATTTATTTGTAAAACCGGCAGATGACCGTTAACGATCCGTTAAATTATTGTCAATCAAAGCGAAGAGGAAGTTATTGAAACTTTTTTAACAGTAACGTTAAGGCGCAGCATAACCAGTTGATTCGCTTAAATACATTTATCGGCGACTATTTTTGGAATTTGCTTGATTATGAAGTCCGAGGTGCGCTCAATGATCCATAAACAGGGTAAATAATTATATTCACTAATATACACTTGAGAATTCAACCTTTATTTACAGAACAATACTTATTTATCTTTATAACTAAAGGTTGAATTATCAAGTTGATACATTCTATCCGTCTACTTTTTAAATTTTTAAAACGACGATCATAGTTGCTATTAGCGGCCAACGGAACCTGATGCAGTGACAACAAAAACTAGTCAGCTTCTGCGCAGCTATACTGAGGCGGCGGAATGCCAACTTGGAAACTCAGGTGAAACGAAAGAAACTCGTAAAAAGCTGAGCCAGTCTTTAAATGGGTACTGTCAGCGTGAAGAAAAATAGCGTGAAATTTCAATAAGGTAATTTTAGAGGATGCTTTAAAGCGCCATCCAGACTTTTTTTGACCTTATCTTCATCCGCAGCATACAATTTATTATGCTTGATTTCTCGTATATCTAAGCATTAATGAAGATAAGCGGGACACACTTGCTTTCATAAACATCGAATGGGGAAATCCAGTGAAAGAGATTGAGCTGGCAGGTTGGGTATTGCTTCCGATTGGCAAAACCACGATGAGTATCGACTACGTAAACTGGCAGAACAGAAGCTGGCTCGTGCCGGCATGGGTCGATGTCGCGGACAAAGGCATCCGATTGCCGACCAGACTGATCGCGCCCCGTTTCGTTTCTGGACACACGCCTCCGCCAGGCCCGGAAACCCTCGAGATATTTAAAAGGCTCCGCCTGCCTGAAATTGTGTTCGATGCCAATCACTCCCTTGATCAGCTTGTGCCGCTGATCGAAATCGTGGAACGGCCCGCACTTTTCATGCGCTCTATTCACGCCTTGGTTGCCTGATTTAGGAAGTTTCGACGTCTCTTGATCGCTTAGATGGCTTGAGTGACGAACTCAGGCCTGATCAAAACCCAGCATTATGATTTTCAAGAATAAATCGGATCAGGGAACAGTTGCGGCCGTATGATTGTCCAAGCTCGAAGTGTTGCGCTTCCGTGCTGTCACGCGATCCAGTTTGAACAGATAGGCGACCACAAACAGGGTCAAAATCCAACCAATCGAAAACGGTGCCAGAAGATCGACCTCTGTAGAGATGCGAGACATCGTCAACACGATGATTTGCAGCAGAAACACCGTTAGAGCATTATAATGCAACATAACCGTGCGGACGCAGACAATCACGAGCGTCGCCACATAAAGAAATGTGACAGCCACACCGAAATAGCCCAACTCCACCGCCGTTGCGTAGAATTGGTTATGAAAATGAAAGCCGCTTCTGGTTGGAATGTGGAAAGCATCCCAAAGCGCTTCCGGGGCCGCGTCATTTTGAACCCAGAAAGCCTGATAGCCGATACCGAACAAGGGCCGCTGCTGAATAAGCCGCGCTGCGTAGTCCCATAAATCGGTTCGCCCGGTCAGCGTGGCATCCTTACCCATCATTTCGAGTAGTGCGCCTGTCAGCCCGTTCTCATCGCCAAAAACCAAACCTGCCAGACAGACGATACACAATACTATGATGATGGATGCGAATAAAAATTGCCCTCGCGCCTTGACGTTGATCAACCTGACAACTGTCAACACGCAATACGTCATCACGAGAAGCAGAAATGAGATCGCGGCTCCTGCTGAAATCGTTAGAACGAGCGTCAGCAGAGCAAGGCCCACACCGAAACAGGCTATCAGCCAACTTTGAATACTCTTGCTTATTCCCGCTGCGGTAACAGACAGAACGAAAAGCACGAGCCCCGCGTAGGCCAGGTAATTCTTGCTGCCGTAATAACCGACATAAGCGGCCTGCTGCGTCTCATATATAATCGCGGTCTTACCGGAGAGGACGCTCGCTCCCACAGATAGCAACTGGGCAAAGAAGAAAGCCCATACCAGTGTTCTAAGCCGCACCGAACTTGTGAGCAGGAACACCACACCACAAGACAGCAAGGCCTCGGCTGCAAGCCGAAATGTAAGAACAGGATGGTTGGACCAGAATGTGGATGCCAGAAAAAGCGCTGGCATCATGAAAAGAAGGAAAAGACCCGGCGTTTCTATGTGGCCCTGAATCCTGAAATTTTTGGACTTCAGCAGGAGAAGCGCCGCAGAGGGCAATAGAAAGAAAACTATTGCAATGGTGCCGAAGCCCGGGCTGAGAGTAAGACCTAGAAAAGTTACGAACGGAAATGCGAACTGCCCGATATCATCAACCCGTGAGCTAGTCTGCACTCCCTGATGTGATTGGTACACGGTGAATTACCTGAAAATTCGGAATGTCTTCGACAGCACGTCGGTTAATTTGGCGGATGAACAATGTGTTCGGAACTCTCAACACATTTAAAGGACCAATACCCCTTTTTGCCAGCGCGATCTACTGGACCATGAGGGCCAACCAAGATTAATTTTCCTGCAATATTGGCATGGCATCAGTGCATCGTTTCATTCGATGCTTATAAGACACGCGGAGGTATCGTTCCTAAAGTATTTGGATGGCAGCCTGTTCGCGTTCAGGCTATGTAAGCTCAAATCATCTTTTCTAGCCTGCAACTTCGAAGTTCAGGCTTAAGTCGATCACAAACATCAGGGTGCCGAGTGTCCTTAAAAAAAATCGCCTTTGGCACCATGTCGATGTCTTCGATTTCAATTCTTCGAATTGCCGCTCAGTTCTTCGTCATGCCAATATTGGCACGTTTTCTGAGCCCGCATGAATACGGAACTGTAACACTTGCCATCCCGATCGTTCTTCTGCTCGTTATCTTTGCGGATGCGGGGGTAGGGCAGTCGCTGATCAAAGAAGATGAAAATAACTCTCTTGTCTGGTCCAGCGCATTTTGGCTCACGGCGATCATCGGTGTGGTTCTGGCTTTGGTGGCGCTGTTTGGCGCCTCAGGGCTTGCGATCATATTTGCAGAGCCTGATCTCGGGCCCATTACCAGAGGACTGGCGCTTATCGCATTTCTCCAGGCCATCAGCGCAATACCGGGCGTGAAACTGCAAAAACGGGGAAAATTCACGACCATTGCCATCATTGAAGTCGTCGCTATGGCAGCGGGCCTCACAACTGCTCTCGTCGGTGTTTTGAACGGCGCTGGCATATGGTCTCTGGTCCTCCAGCAATTGGCGCAGTACTCCATCCGCGCCGCCTTTACCTTCATAGCGTCCCGGTTCAAACCAAGCTTTGTTTTCTCATTGGCGTGCCTGAGGGAGCACATCGTGTTCGGGCGCAGCATGCTCTTCAGCAATCTCGCAACGAACCTGTCCCAGTCGCTCGAGTTGATCATAATAGGTCACGCGCTTGGCGCAGTCGGGGCAGGGATATTCTCCATGGCGTTCCTGTTCGCCCGGTTACCCGGCCGCATCCTGACGGGGCCGCTCAACTACGTGATATACACCCATCTCCTGCCATTTCGGGAAAACAAGGAAAAGCTCGGCGGGGTCTATCTTGCGATATCCTATCTGGTCGCTGCCTTCATGCTTCCTATGCTGTTTTTAGCGTCGGCCGCCCATCAGGAGATATTTTCCCTTGTGCTCGGAAACAAGTGGACGGAATCGGGCTATCTGTTTGCCTTGATAGCGCCATTTGCGGGTTATCAACTGATTGGAACGCTGGCGGTCACGATCCGCATCGTCTTGGGTCAAGTCCGCAGCCAAATGAGATTGGCCATCGAATTCGCGCTCGCCTGGTGCCTGCTGCTCGCCATATTCGCCGTCGGTGGCACAACTTACATCGCGGGCGCATTTGCAGTTGCCGTTGCTCTGATCGTTCCACGAAACATAAACAGCATTCTAAGTCTCCTGAGCCTATCGCGCATCCGGTTCATTACGCTGATGTCCGCCCCGACGATGATCTCCTTGCTGGCCGCATCCATCTACTGGGTTTTCGCCTCTGAACTGCGCACCCAATGGTATCTGTGGATTCCATGTGTCACAGGCCTGACAATCATCGCAATCGTCACATCGATGGCTGCTGGTTATGCGACACTCCGCAAAGGGCTATCTGCCTTGAACAGCTAAAACTGCGGATTTCTGTTGGTTATTGGAAATAACGAGGCAGAAATCCGAACCGTTCAACCAATTCCGGTCTTTCATGTCGAGTAGATTGGACGAGCAGTGACTTGACGCTGTATCAGCCAGAACCTATACGGCTTGAAGATAGTTTTCGTCAATTTCTTTGAAATCTGGTCAATCGTTACAGGGGAAGATGTACAGTAAATGAAAACAATTGCTGTAATTTGCGCGCTTCCTCCCGAACGTAATACAGGCATGCTGACCGTAGATTTGGCGGCGCACGTCACGTTGTCAAAACTGGCGCATCCAAATATCGTTAAATTTTATACATATGGAAAGTTAAACGAGTACTCTTATCCTGAATCGGAAATTCCATTTACTTATTTGGATATCATCGATCACCAGGAAGAATACCTGAAATCAGACGTATTTCTGTTTTGGGGAGATTTTCTTCATTCCCTGTCATACCTTGAGAAGGATAGGGGCTCGTGGAACAAGAGCCTGTCCCAGGAAGGTCAAACCGGGTTTCAAAGCGACTATTACAAGTACATCTTTCTGTCCCGGCTTGAGGAAGACCGGATTAACCGGGCGATCATTTTCGGCAGCACGATCATCACAAATCGGGCGGAGGACGACGTCGATCAAGCGTATCAGCTGTTCTCGGAGAGGCTCTTCAAAAACGCCGCAGGCGTGTTTTTCAGAGATGCATTGTCGGCTGCAAAAGTGTCACCGCTAAGAGGCCTCGATCCATCGCTCGCCTGCGACTGCGCGTTTTTGCTGAGCGACGAGGATCTTGAGAGATTCTCAGGCTTTAAGATGGCTGAACAGCGTCAGGGTGTGGGCGTTTATTTCGGTCGGACAAAGTCGAAATTTCTGATGCTTCTCTACGCAAAACTGCTGGCGCGAAGCCTTGGTGAATCCTCGCGGTGGATACCATGGTTTTTCACACGACGGAAAATTCGGGCACTCGCTGGCTCGTTCGGCTATCAGGTGCCCAATCAGCACGTAGAGACCGGGAAGATACTCTCGGAACTTTCAGGATGTAAGTTTATCATTACGGACACCTATCATGTCTGCGTCAACGCTTGGCGGTTAGGGATTCCTGCAATATGCATCGGGCTTGGTGCCGCTACCGCCGACAATTCTCTTTCTGACAAAAAGAAAGAGATACTCTTCGAAATGTATGGGGCGCGTAGCTTCTACATTTTCGCAGAGCAGCTACACAGCTTCTCTGGCTTCAGGGCAGCACTTGCGCAGGCAAAAAATGTTCTGGAAAAGCCAGACATCGCGTCCCAAGTTCGCAAGAATATCCAGCACCATGTGGAGACGGCGCTTACACGGCTGAAACGCGCGCTCGAGCAGTCTTGCAAGTGAGATACAAGCTAACTGCTTGCGATTGAGAGACATCTGCTCCGGCAGGGATCGATCTTCGAGGCAAACATGCTTCCAAGTCAGGCTAACCGATCGTTATTGAGCTGGAACTGCCTATCTTTCGCAACGGCGAGTCTGCCGCGCCGTAAGCAAAAAAAATAACACCGTCGGCTCAGCCTCGTGCCGGGGTAGCCGTTGCCACTATGTCTTATTCGAAAGCTTCACGGGCGCATCATTATGCTTGAGAGCAGGTAACAGATAGGAACGAACGGCGAAGTCAGCGCCGTATTTCGAAAGATGACCGTAGTCGGCGTAAAGATAGTTGGAGTTTACGCGATATACGCAACGGTCTGACACGCATAGTGTGGACATAGGATTGATGAATGTCGCACCGGCTGCTTCACTGGCGACTTTTTCCATCGACTCTTCACTGTTCGCCGCGTTGCCAGCAACTTCACCAGCACGCGCCGAGGCACCGGAAAGATAGTCGAGACGCTGGACGTCAGCGGAAAACTGGGGAGAGGGGCCGATCACGATGACATCCACACCGTGGCGTTTGATCTCCGCGATTGTCTCGTGAAGCTGCTCGAGCGTCGCCTTGGGTACGTCGCTCCAGCGAGAGGACAGAATCACAGTCTTGATATTGTAAGTCGTGAGAAGGGAAAGCGCTTCCGCATTGAATTTGCTGCAGGCGGGGCGGGCAAGCGAATAATAGGACAGAATTGGCGGACAACCTGCAAAGGTGTACTGGAAAATGTTTTTGTCCAACTGTGCAGCGTTGGTCAATAAACCCGGCAAATAATGCGCCGCAAAGGAGTCTCCCCAAAGGAGAACGTTGCCCGTAGAGCCAGTCGTCCGCTGGCAATGAACGGGATCCCAGGATTCCAGCGTCGTTGCATTTTGGTGGAAGCATGAATTGCCGCCCCAATCTTCAAGTCCTGCAATTTTCTGCTCGACAAAGCCGGGCTGCCGCTGGGGAAAACCGTTCGCAGCGATGACGGCAAGCCCGATGACCGAGAATGTACCGATGCCAATCCCTGTTTTTACAAAAGCAGATCGCATCTGTTCGAATGACAGCGTTCTGAACGGCTGCTCGACATACTTCCAGGAAAGATATGCCAGGCCGATAACCATCACTATCAAGCCGGAATAAGCATAAGGGGAAAGCGTCCCATCGACATAGTAGTTCAGGAAAGCGATCACCGGCCAATGGATCAGGTACAGCGAAAAGGAAATTTTTCCGACGCCGACGGGCAGGCGAGTTGCGAGCAGGCGATTGACCAGAGGCCGGCGCTCGGTTGTACCGGCTAAGATTATCAACGCCGCTCCGACACAGGGAAACAGTGCGTTCCAACCTGGAAAAGGATCTGCACTGCCAATCGTGACAAGCCCGAAAACAATCAGGCCCAGCCCGGCGAAGCTCAAAAGCGAGTTTGGAACACCTTTGAGCTTCAAGCCAAAATGGCTCGATTGAACCGCAAGCGTGGCACCGATAAGCAGCTCCCAGAGGCGAGTGGGAAGCAGAAAAAAGCCTGCCGTAGGTGCCGCATAAATTGCTGTGATAGCCAGCGCAAAGGAAAAAAGCGAAAGGGTGGCCAACACCAAAATCGTAAGCTTTTTTCCCGCCTGACGGCGGTAGAGAAATGCGAATAAAAGCGGCGCAAACACATAATACTGCTCTTCAACAGAGAGCGACCAGGTGTGCAGAAGCGGCTGGTTTTCAGCCAGTGGATTGAAATATCCGGACGATTTCCAGAAGAAAATGTTCGATACGAAGGTTGCCGATGCGATCAGGCTTTTGGAAAATGAGATAAAATCTCTTGGGAGCAGAATGATAGCTGCCGCGATTGACGTCAGCAGATAGACGACGAACAAGGCGGGTATGATCCGTCGAACTCTCTTGAAGTAGAAATGGGAGACGCTGAACTCTCCCCTCTCCAGCTCCACAAATATCGACTTTGCGATAACGTAGCCCGAAATAACGAAAAATATGTCTACTCCGGTAAACCCGCCTGACAAGAAGGCGAATTTATAGTGATAGAAAACAACCGATAATACCGCTATTGCGCGCAGACCATCGATATCATTTCGATAACCGCCATGTGCTGCCGATTTACTCAGATCACTCACGGTGCGATAGCCTTTTATCGTGCCCGGATGGGCTTTCGTGTATAGAGGGGTTGGCGGTACTAATAGCTACCGCGTGCCATGCAGACTGCTGGAATTGTCTTCAGGATGATGGCCAGGTCCTGGATCAAGGACCAGGTCTGGACATATTGCGTATCGAAAGCGATCCGGCTCTCATAAGATACGTCATTGCGGCCGCTAATCTGCCACAGGCCCGTCAGGCCCGGTCGTGTGCGAAGATAGTAGACAGCGGAACTGTCATAAGCCCGCAATTCTTCATCAACGACGGGGCGCGGACCGACGACACTCATTTCGCCGCGAATAATGTTGATAAGCTGAGGCAGCTCATCGAGGCTCAACTTACGCAGAACCCTGCCGACGGCGGTAACGCGCGGATCGTCTTTCAGCTTGCGGGTCGCCTTCCATTCGGCAGCAGCCTCAGGGTTGTCACGCAGATGGCTGCGAAGCAGCTCGTCGCCGTTCACTGCCATTGTCCGGAACTTCAAGCATTTGAACTTCTGCCCATTGTGACCAACGCGCTCGTGTCCAAAGAAAGCCGGTCCGTTGTCGCTGAACTTGACCAGCGCCATGATCATCAAGAATATCGGACCGAAAAGGACGAGTGCACAGATTGCAACTGTTACGTCCAAGCTTCGCTTTGCCAGTCCGCCAGTTGGAAGAGCTGTTGCATACTTCATAAAGAAAGCTCCATCGTTTCGTGATTATGAGCCGCGGTTAGGAGCCGGCGGATCAATCAGTTACACAAATAAAAGAATACCAGGCTAACGACTTGAACGTGAACTTGAGCCACGCCCTACAGCCGATAGGCGCTTCGTTAATAGTTTATAAACCAATATCGCATTACTGAGTCAATACTTAGTGAACAATGTAGTTAATCGCCGACGCGAGATGCATAAAAGACACGCATTTCCGCTAGACTGAATAACGGTACAGGCGACGAAAATATTTCTGTCACAATCAAGAAAAACCCCAGTTTTTGCAGAATCTTCGATAATTTTCTGGTCGATTCGGGCCGATACACTCGATAAAAACCTATTTTCGCCGAAAAAATTTGGAAATCGAAGGATTGGGTAGAAATATTCAACTGCGAGCAAGTAAATTATCTTATTCTAATATTTGAGCGAAGAAATTACTGACGCCATAAGAGAGCTATGACAAATATGCGCCTCTGCGTTGCGCGTCCTGCCTGCAATGTAAAAGAAAACTGCAGACTCTGATGACACTTGCTCTCCAAGAGGCATCCCAAAGCTTGCCCACGACGCGCGTTCGCGTGCTCAAAATATTCGTGATGGAGTTGCGCAATTATAACGAGTGAGCCGTAAGTAGCTGCGAGTATTGCTGTGGAACTCGCTTTACACTCCTCACAATGAACAAGCGTGAACCCAAAACTTTGGTCCCACTACCGCTTGATCAATCACGCTCGCCGAGCTTCGGTTACGGCGACAGGGTTAAAATGCCGATTTTAAGAGACCCTGGAAGAGGACCAGCCCTCTTCGCGTTGCAACATCTTTACAGTAAGATTGTGAAAAGCACGTATATTTCGATAACTATACTTATGAAGTAAGGTTACCGCGAGAAGCGACTGAAATCGTAAGCCTGAATCACTGGCAAATAGCGTTGCCATTTCCCGTCATGTAGCAACGTTTTAGCGTATCACCCGTCACCCCAGAATTGGGAATCACGACCTTTGGGGAAACCGCCGAAGGGCGCCTGCTCGAACCGCGTGGTGGCGGCACTGCGGTCCCATCGTTCTGATAAGTCTGGAAATTTTGCCCACCATAGGTGCCCGAATATCCTCCGGTACCATCTGGCTGAACTTCCAGATTACGATATTGCTGTGCGTCGACCACGCTCGGAAAAGCTATCAAGACAATAACGAGAACTGTTTTCTTCACGTGAAGTCCCTCGACATGATCCGACCGGATATAGGGCCTGCTACTCGGGTCAACGTCGCCTTCCACCGAGACCACATAATCTTCGGGCCGTCTGCTCGATGAAAAGCTAAAAACATCCGCAAAACTTTAAGGTTTGGCTCACCACATCTTTTCACAAGACGTTTCAGGTTCACGGCTAAAACAAAATAATACAAGGGAGAAAAGAAATGAAGAGCCTCTCGATTAAATCGCGTATCATTCAAAATGTTTACTTCAGTCAGGACGACGGACAACTGCATATTTGCTTCAAAAACGGCGAGGAGCGCCTGTTCGTCGGCGTACCTGAAAGTGAAGTAGAAGCGATGTGCGCTGCCAAATCTCCTGGCCAGCATTATATTGACCGCATTCGCAAGCAGTATAAACGCATCGCTGCATAGTGCCGAGGTCAAATTCGTCATATTGCTGGCAAACCTGAGCCGCATGCGCGCCGCTGCCACGACATTCTACGATGCTCCGGCTCCAAGTCTTTTCATCGAAATCGATTTTTTGAAAGCCAATAATAGTCCGATCTGAAAGCATATCCTCTGGGGATAATTCATCAGGCTGGTTTATCGAGCTTCTACTCCGCTGTAGCGTGGCCGAAATACCCAATGATGAATAGGCCGCGCCCAACTTCCGTTGGCCTCATGACTTAAATTTTTGTTGTTTGGTTATCAACACGGTAAAACGCCACCGAAGAAGCAATACAGGTTGAAGAATGCCGTCACTCTTTATTGCTTCTATAATTTATTGTGTTACAATTTTAATTGCGCTGCTGAATTACGGCTCAGTCGAGCTTCTAACCGTCTCTCTTCTTGCTTTGCCGATTTTTCTACTTCTGCTGATACTCCTCATCACACAAGGTCTGCCAGAGCATACCGCCTCGACACTGTGGATGAGCTCGATCTTATTGGTGATGCTTGTCGCATGGGTCGCCATTCAATCGACGCCTGGCCTGGACCTGGGTACGGCGCAACCCGCCTGGAGAGAGGTTCAACAGCTTCTTCCTGACACGCAATCGGCCATTTCTCTATCTCCAGCAGACGACCTACCTGCGGCACTTCGTATTGTCGTTCCGTTTGGCGTATTCATGGTTGGTCTTTTGTTGTTTGCGAATGATGACCGGGCGACCAGAGCCGTGAAGGTGTTTTCAGTCTCTGCTGGCCTGATCTCGATCTTCTCGATTGCACATTTCTACGCCGCACCCGATCGGCTGCTTTTTGGCGAGAAGATAGCATATTTGACCAGCCTGACCGGTCTCTTCGTAAACAGAAACACCGCGGCCACTTTTTTTGGACTTGCCTTGCTTCTCAACGCTACAGTTGTTGAGACCTCGATCCGAAAGATCGATATCTGGCGTGTGCTAGGCGCCATCGGCGCTGGCAGTATGCTCTCGTCCGGCACTCAGAAGAAAGTCTGGCACGCCTCATGGCATTGCGCTCTTCTTTTTTCATCATTGACCGCACTGATGCTGACGAAATCGCGGGGAGGAATCGGCGCCACATTCGTCGCGGTCTGTTTCCTGCTTGTCCTGAAAATGGTTCGTAAGTCGCGCATATCCCGAAAACAGCAGGCCGATGTATCGGCGCTTGGGCGCAGAACGAAAATGCTTGCGGCAAGCTGCGGCTTTCTGGTGGTCCTCGTTATCTTCTTCATGCTTGGGCAGCGCGTGCTTTTGCGCTCCCAGATGCAAGACACTTTTGAAGATGGTCGCTTTTGCGTGATGCCGGGTATTTTATCGGCGGTTCGCGATCATTTTCCGTTCGGGGCAGGCCTATCCAGCTTCTCCAGCGTTTTCCCAGCATATCGCGACCCTAGCTGCGGCATCATCGGCGCTTGGGACAGGGCTCATAATGTCTACCTTGAGGGACTATTTACACTCGGAATTGTCTTCGTCGTGCCAGTTCTCGTTTTTGCTATCTGGCTGACCATCGTTTTCCTGATCGGGATCAGACGCCGTCGCAGCGCACGATTTGCGGGAGAGTTGGGTCTCTCGGCTCTTCTCCTGGTCGCGGTTCACTCGGCGATAGACTTCTCCCTGCAAATATCCGGCCTGGCTATTTTCTTCGCAGCGATGCTCGCGCCGCTCGTAACATTGTCGCTTCGCCCTCCGGGTAACGGTAATGCGCAGAGAAAAACTACATATCGCGTTCGCTCCAGCTTAACAAAAATAGAGACAGCAAGCCCGATTGATAGCCGCCTAGCATTTAAAGCTGATTTATTTGCATCTTCTAAGATTAAGGCTAGTTAACCGTGAGTTAGCACTATGTGTTTAAACAGCAACAATCCATTCCAAAGCTGAACACAAGCATAACTTGATCCTAAACGGCGCTGGATTTCATTCTTCAATTGATGTTATTGCCGAGTAACATATTGGCTTCATGGGGACGAAATTGAAGCGGAGTAAGACTCACATTTTTCTGCTTATTGCAGCCACTTCGCTTTCCAGCTGCACTTCGCTCCCTAGCGCAGGACCCGCCGCACGTAGTGTGGAGGCAGGGGCAGCCGTAAAAGTTACTTCAGCAGACAAGCCTGCCGCGGTCGGAATCGATTATGCGCTGGTGGATATCAATAAAAGCGTGCTGAGCTTCGTTTCAGATACGGCGCCTACTTCACTGTCTAAAGGCTTCGGCGGCGGGCGGGGCGGTGCACCCGCATTACCGCTCGGCGTGGGTGACGTCGTTCAGGTTTCGGTGTTCGAATCGCAATCCGGCGGTCTGTTCATTCCTTCCGATGCGGGCAGCCGACCCGGGAACTTCGTGTCTCTGCCGCAGCAGACCATCGACCGAAACGGAACAGTGAGCGTGCCATATGCCGGGCGCGTGCGCGCTGTCGGCAGGGCGGTGGAAGCGGTTCAGAAGGAAATCGAAGACCGCCTCGTAAACCGCGCCATCGAGCCTCAGGTGCTTATCACCAAAATCAGTAGCCGCTCTGCGCAGGCCGCCGTTTTGGGAGACGTGCGTTCACCGGCAAAGATCGAGTTGACGGAAGCTGGCGAACGGGTTCTCGACGTAATTTCCGAAGCAGGCGGGTTGAGCGCGCCGGGCATCGAAACACGGATCACGCTTCAGCGTGGTGGACGCTCCGCAACCGTACAATATGATTATCTGGTCGCAACGCCTGCCGAGAATATCTATGTCGCACCGGGCGATACGATCCTCGTCGATCGAGAGCGCCGCACATATTCTGCTTTTGGCGCGTCTGGGCTGAATGGCAGATTTGACTTTGAAGAATCCAAGTTGAGTTTCGGAGAAGCTCTTGCGAAAGCTGGCGGCGTCCTCGATGCCCGAGCGGATCCGGCACAGGTTTTCCTCTACCGCGTCGTCCCGAAGGACTCGCTTGCAAAGATCGGCGTAAACGTATCGCGCTTCACGTCTGAGACAGTGCCGGTCGTATTCCGTGCGAATATGCGGGATCCGTCCGCCCTGTTTGCAATTCAGAAATTCCCGATGCAGGACAAGGACATCATCTACATTACGAATGCAGACTCTGTTGAACTTCTGAAGTTCCTCAACATTGTCAACTCCGTCTCGTCTACTGCCGCAGGCGTTCCGTCCGATGCAGTTTCTGTTAGAGATTCCGTACGAACACTTACGAGATAACAATTAGTGCTTGTATCGACTGTAGTCGTTTACTCTAATATTCGGTTTCTTCTTGCTGGCATAATATTTTTGTGCCATCAGACAAAGTGAATAAAGTATAAATTTTCTTGGGGAGTGCCGTCGTGGCGAAGGGTTTGAAATACGGTTTGGTGTGCGGCGTCCTCTTCTCGTTGATGCTGGCACACGATGCGTCGGCGCAGGCCTCTGGAGGCGCGAGCTGTCTCGTCGCTCCTGCAAGTCTCCCGGACAGCACGATTCAGGCATTCCTGTCCTCGCCAGCGGGCCTGTTGAGCGAGTTTCAGACAGGCGGAATATTGATGTCGAACCGTGTTCGGGCACTTGCTGGCACCGATCCTGCAGCTTTGACGCCCATTATTGCGCTCGCGAGCCAGGCTAATCCCGCGCAGGTCGCTGCTCTGGGCGCTGGTCTGGCACGTGCGGCCGCAGCCTGCGTTCCGGTAAAGCCTGATTATGCAGCGCGCATTCAGCAGGAAGTTGCCGAAACAGATAACGCCGCATTGCAGACGGCGTTTGCGGGTGCAACTCCAGAAACTGAAACGGCCGCCCTGGGTGCCGCTGGCGCGGGAGGAGCAGGTGCCACCGGCGCTTCGGCCATCGGCAGCAATGGCACTGCGGGTGGTGGTGTCAATGCCACCGGCACCACAGCTGGTGCAGGTGG
The DNA here is from genome assembly GCF_005145045.1 of Agrobacterium larrymoorei. Lineage (NCBI taxonomy): Bacteria > Pseudomonadati > Pseudomonadota > Alphaproteobacteria > Hyphomicrobiales > Rhizobiaceae > Agrobacterium > Agrobacterium larrymoorei. The sequence goes on along the minus strand of NZ_CP039693.1, from coordinate 356,020 downwards.
AACGGATTCTGGCAATTCTGCATTCAGCGCCGGTGCAAGCAGCCCTTATTTTTCGACGGCCAGCGCCGGATCTTCAACGATCATCGCCGTGAGTGTAACGACCCAGTAAGCCCCCTGGCGGGGTAAAGACGCAACGGAAATGAGGCGCTCTTGCAGCTCTATAATAAGGAAATTCACGCATTTTCGCGCGAAGACAATGCTGACGCGAGCCAGCAGGAAAGTTTTCTTGACATCGAAAGCGTGATTGCGATTGCAAGACGCCAATGGAAGATCGTTGCGGCAAGTGTGGCCGTTGCTGTCGTTCTCGGGATCATCAACATTCTTACCGCGGTGCCACTGTTCACCGCGGATGTCAGCGTGCTTATCGACAGAGGCAACGGACAACTAGCAGATCAACTGTCAAGCATTGGGTCTTCTGGCGGTAGCCTTATGGAAGACGAGTCTTCGATCCTCAGCCAGGTTGAAATATTCAAGTCGGATACCATCGCCAGTGCCGTGGTTGATAAGCTCTTTCTCGCCAATGACCCGGTGTTCATGGCGGATGATCGCTCCGCAATTGCACAGCTGATCGGAACGTTACGTTCCCTTCTGAATGTATCGCAATGGTTCGTGTCCGATGAGGCCGAGAAAGATGATGCAGCCGCCAGACACTTTGCAGCGGAACGCAAGCTTGTAGACAATCTGGACGTGACCAGGGTCGGACGAACCTATGTTCTGGACGTGAAATACACGTCCCCATCGCCGGAGCTGTCCGCCAAAATTGCCAATGCTTTCGGGGACATCTATCTTGTCGACAAGCTGAACTCGAAATACGAAGCAACGCGGCGCGCGAGCGACTGGCTGCAGAACCGTATTGCGGAATTGCGCCAGAGAGCTCTCGATTCTGACCTTGCGGTTCAAAAATTCCGCACGACCAATAATCTCGTATCTGCGGGCTCCGTTCTCGTGTCGGATCAGCAGCTGTCCGAATTGAACAGTGCTCTCATCGTTGCGCAGTCGGATACGTCCAAGGCGGAAGCACGCCTTCAGCGCATCCAGCAGATAATCGCATCCGGCCAAACGGATGCCATCGTCACCGATGTTTTGGGAAGCACGATTTCCAACGAGCTGCGGCAAAAATATCTGGACGCGTCCAAGCGGGAAGCCCAGATTTCCGCCAGGCTTGGTGCCAACCATGTGCAGGCAATTCGCATGCGCAGTGAAATGGCCGAGTATCAGCGGCTTATGTTCGAAGAACTCAACCGCATCGCCGAAAGTTACAAAAGCGATCTTGATGTTGCGAAGGCCCGTGAGAAGAGCCTGAATGACAGCGTCTCACAGGCAACCGGTATCAGCGCATCTGCAAACGAAACACAAGTGCAGCTGCGAGAGCTTGAGCGCGAAGCCGAGACCTACAAAAACCTCTACCAGACTTTCCTTCAACGTTATCAGGAGGCTGTACAACAGCAGTCCTTCCCGGTCACCGAAGCGCGTGTCATTACCCGTGCATCCCCACCCAAATCGCCGAGCCACCCGAAAAAGCCGCTTATCCTAGCACTCTTTATCGTAATGGGCGGCGCTGTAGGCTGTGGTTTCGCGGCATTCAGGGAAATCCGTGATCGCTTTTTCAGAACCGGTGATCAGGTTCGCGACACGTTGAAGCTCGAATTCCTTGGCATGACCCCACTCATCGCAGGCCGTCGATTGTCTGCTCCGCCCGGTTCCAAATTACCGGTTGGAGAGCTGTTCAAAACGAACTCGGTGTCGAATTACGTCGTTGAAAACCCTCTGTCCTCTTTTGCAGAAACGTTGCGAAGTGCAAAACTATCTGCAGACCTTGGAATGGTAGGGAAGGAATGTAAGATCATCGGGGTTGTTTCGTCTCTGCCTGGCGAAGGCAAGTCGATGACCTCCATCAACTTCGCTCAACTGCTCGCCGATCAGGGCAACCGCACGGTATTGATCGATTGCGACTTAAGGAACCCGGGCGCAACGAGAGCAATCGGCTCTCATGCAGAGGCAGGACTGCTTGAAGCGGTGCTTGAAAATCGTGATCCCCGTAGCCTGTTACTTCGGGATCCGAAGACTGGCCTCGCGTTTCTGCCAACCGTGATCAAGCATCGTGTGCCGCATTCTTCTGAATTGCTTGCATCCCCAGCCATGCGGGGCATCCTGACGACACTCAGCGCGAATGCAGATTACATCGTGCTGGATTTGCCTCCACTCGGCCCGGTTGTTGACGCCCGTGCAATAGCTTCTCGCGTAGACGGCTTCCTGATGGTTGTCGAATGGGGCAGGACGGCAAGACATGTCGTGCGCCAGCTACTCAGGGCCGAAGTGGAAGTCCGAAACAAATGCCTTGGTGTTATTCTCAACAAGGTCGATCAGCGAAAGCTCAAGCTTTACAGATCCTTCGGCTCAAGCGAGTACTACCACTCCCAATATACGAAATATTATCAGGACGCCGCTTGATCTTGGCAGGACTTCGCCAAAATCCAATATCGGTGATCCTCCTGGGCATATTGGCTTGTTGCGTGTTTATATACGCTGCTGATCAAGTGGCTCGATATGCCCGTTATGCGGACTTGCAGTATTGGGCGCGGCAGATCGAGAAAGGTAAACCTGTCGAGGCTAAGACGTTGGACAGGCTGATCAGTGATAGCTATAAATCGAATATCGACAAAGAGTGTCAGTCGGCATTCGTAAAACCGTTTCTGACAGTCCTCCTGGCAGACATGGATAAACATAATCCGAATGTGGATTATGAGAGATGGCTTGGGGCGCTGCAACTCACCGACACCTTTTTGCAGCACACGCTGAGTTGCCTACCCACAGACGGTAATCTTTGGGCACGATATGCGATGATACGGCAAGCTTCCGCTGAACAGCCCGAGGAGATTTCACGCCTTCTGTCACTCTCCCAGGCATACTCACCAGCGGAAGAGAACGCGCTTTCAGCGCGCTATTTTCTATATAATCGTCTCACCGAGGCTTCATTGGCAAGCGCTGCAGCGCCGCTCGAGGATGATCTGAAAATTCTATGCTCTTCCATGGCAGAGAAGTTGCGAAGCAGATTGCCTGCTCCGAATGCTCGCGTTTCGAAGGTCATAGAAAAACTAAATCCGTCGTGCCCACCTATCGGCGGCTCTCCAGACGAACATAGGTTTGAGCGAAACAGATCATTGCAAACCGTCTTTTAGTGCGAAGCGGTTTTGCGTCTGGACGACACGTCAGAACAAGTACCTAAAATGTCTTAGCACCTCAAAGAAGTGCTGAAACCACAGGTCTGTCAGGTCAGACTGATCAGTATTCCCTGAGACTTTCGGGGTCTTTCAGCCCGTTATCTATCAGAGTCTTTTCCCGTGCGCGTTGATTTGAGACGGAAAAATCGCCTCCCGTAGTTTCTTCAGCCGTACCGCAATCGGCATAGTGAGGTGTCGCATTGCGCGTGGGTTTTTGAGTGCGACATGGATTATGCCGGTTGGTGAGCGGCGTTTGATGCTGTCGACGAGGATGAGGAAGTGGCGGGCTTCGATGAGGCTTCGGGTGCGGGCCTTTTGGGCATCCATGGCGGCGGGTAGAAGGGTGAACTCGGCGAGGAAATCGCGGTCTGCCGCAATCATCGCATCGACATGGCGCAGTTCCAGAACGCGCGAGATGGAGCCTTCGCGGATGTTGTAGACATAGCCCGGCGTCGGTTCGATGGCGCAGAGGCCACCTTTGGCCAGAGCGGAAGCAAGCAGCAGGTAATCCTCGCCGATCCGCAGATCGGGGCGGAACCGGAGGCCGTTTTCATTGAGGAAGTCACGCCGGAACATCGGCTTCATGTAGCCGTAATTGAAGGTGGACTTGAACAGGATGTTCGAGCCGATGAACTCTTCAAGCGTCAAGGTCTCTTTCTGCGTCAGGAATTTCTGGCAGAACATCGTGTCCTTCGGGCGCCCGTCCAGATAGACCACGTCCAGATTATCGACCGCGATCTGCGCATTGGCCTGCTCGGCGCGCCAGATCATGCGGGCGCTGCGATCCTGATAGATCAAATCGTCGGAATCGAGAACGGCAATCCAGCGTCCACGTGCTGCATCGATGCCTGCATTGCGCGCGCCGCCGGGCCCGAGATTTTGCTGAAGTGCAAGGAGCTTGACGCGCGGTTCGCCTTCGGCAAGCGCACCGACGATCTCGCGCGTCGCATCCGAGGAACAATCGTCCACGACGATGACCTCAAGCGACACGCCCTGCTGCGTCAGAGCACTTTCGATGGCGGGAACGATCGTATCCGCAGAATTATAGGCCGCGATGATGAAGCTGACATCCGGTTGCGTGTGCAGCGCGCTCATGCAGCCTCCACCGTTCCATATTGACGGATTTCGCGCACGCCGAAGATGCCGCTGAGCGCGCCTGCATGCAGCGCCGTGCGCAGGGCAGAGCGCGTGCGGCGGACCGGGTCGAAGGCGGTCAGAACTGTGAAGACCGCGCTGTAGACGATCTTCGCTACCGTCGCGACGATGAGCGGCAGGCGCTTCAGCCCGGTCTTCTGCTCCGCCTTCAGCCGCCCATGCGTCTGGCCGGAGCGGAAGCGGCGCTTTGCCAGCCACATGAAGCTTGCGCGCGTATCCGGCACGGGTTCGGTCAGCATCGCATGTTGCGCATAGGCAATGCGTCCGCCATCCGCATGCATATGGGTGAAGAAGTGCGTGTCCTCACCGCCGCTTTGGCCCAGCGACAGGGCAAAGCGCCGTCCGCTGACCGATGGAGCATCCATCTTCAAAAGCGTGTTGCAGGTATAGCCGGTGATGATCTCGCCATTGACCCAAACGGGGAAAGTGGAATGGAAGTCACCCTTCTTCATCCAGCCGGGCACATTGTCCTTGTAGAGTGCCGTCACGGGACCGAGCACGGCTTCCGCATCGGTCTCTCTCGCCGTCTTCAAAAGCTCGGAGAGCCAGTTGCGCGGTGCCGTTTCATCATCGTCGATGAAGGCCAGATAATCCGCTTCACAGGCGGACAGGCAGGCATTGCGGGCAATCGAGATATTCGACATCGGGCAGTGGATATAGCTGATCTCAAATGGCGAGGTCTCGCGCAGCCGGTCGATACTGTCCTTTGCCGATGGTTCGGCATCATTGTCGGCGACGATCAGCCGGACGGAGACGCCTTCCGGCACGTCCAGTTCGAACAGCGACTTCAGCGTCGCAACCACCGCCAGGCGGCGGTAGGTGCAGATGCCGATATCGACCTTTGTCGCAGAGGCGGAATTGGAGGTCATGACACTGCCTTTCTCGCAAAGGGTGCGGGCGCGACGAAGGAGCCGATGAGTTCCAGCCAGAAGCCGGTCGACCAGGCCAGATGCATGATCATCGCAGACAGCGCGGCAAGCGGGCCATAGGGGTTCCTCTGGCCGATGGCCATCCACACGCCATAGCTTAAGCATGCGGCAATCCAGAGGCACAGCGGCACGAGCGCAATCCAGTGCACGAAGCCCAACAGCGCAAGAATGACCACGGGCAGGACGGACAGCGGGATCATCTGGCGGATTTTCGGCAGGGTGCGGTGCTTGAGCAGGTTCTTGGCACGCCCCCGGCCATAGGCCAGATATTGCTTGAACAGCGGACGAACGCTTGCACGCGGATAATAGGTCATGCGCGTCTTGTCGGTCATCCAGATACGGAAGCCCGCTTTTCGTAAACGATGGTCCAGTTCGGCATCTTCATTATGGCTGAAGCCTTCGTCATAGCCGCCAACTTCGGTAAAGGCGGCGATGCGCATCAAGGCATGATGGCCGTGATCGATCCAATGGCCCTTGGCGCCCTCGCGGTGCTTGGAGCCGCCATTGCCGAGCTTGGAATTCTGCGCAATCGCAGTCGCCTTCTGGAACGTGCTGTGGCCGACCGTATCCATGGCGACGACAACCGAATCCGCACCGGTTTCGACCGCATCCTGTAACAGCCGGTAGCAGTAATCATCCGGATAATCGCCATGCGCATCGATACGGATCAGATAGTCGTAATCCTTGCCGAACACGTCGATGGCAAGATTGATGCCCGCGCTTTGAATGCGCTTGGGATTGGCCAGAAGAATGACCCGCGGGTCCTGACGCGAGAAGTCGGCAACGATATCGCGCGTGCCATCCGTGCTGCCGCCATCGGCCACCACGATGCGATCATCCGGGCCGTTCAGCGTGCTGGAGAATTTCAGGAGAAGATCGTCGATCGTCTCGGCCTCGTTAAGACAAGGGATGACGATCAGCGTCTTGATATCGGGAATGGTCGGTAGTTTCATCTCTTGTCCCCAGCTCAAACCGTGGAAAGCGCGGCATCGGCAGCGCGTTGGCCGTCAGGCGAAGACAGCGCCTGAAGCCTGCGCACAAGCTGCTCGCAATCATCCCGGTCCGTTACCCATTGATGCCGGTCGACGGCAGACAGTTTTTCGAAGGCGTCGGTATAAATCTGCTCATCCAGACCGGTGAACAGCGCCGCAAGCGTGTCCGCATCGGCCTGCGGCAAAACAAAGCCGATGTCGCGCTTTTGCAGGAAGCGCGCGGTTTGCGTGCCGGAAACGGCAATGGGCAGGGTGCCATAAAGGCAGCCCTCATACAGCCGGTTCGGCAACAGCCAGCTGGAGTTCTGCCCCTCTTCGAAGAAGTCTATCGCCCAGGTGAACTGCACCTCATTATAGATCGAGGCGAGATCCTCGGGGTTCCTGTACGGCCCGTGGAACGTGACATGCGGCGCTTTGGCGACGATGCCGTCGAAGTCATCGAACTCCGAATAGGCGGGGCGTCCGCGCAAAACCACGTCCACACGCCCATCCATCCGCTCGGCAAAATCGGTCAGAATCTGCAGCGATTTGCGGCAGCGCAATGCACCGAACCAGCCGATCTTCCACGCCTCTCCCGCAGCCGGCACGCGCGGCAAAGGCTCAGGCGTCGCTTCAGAGCCCAGCATCAGAACCCTGTTTTCCTGAAGCAGCACGGGAAGATCGAGCCCGGAGCGCGGCGCAAAATAATTGTCGACGAAGGCAGGCGAACTGGTGATCAGCAGGCGTGCGTTTTTGGCAAGGAAACGCTGCGCGGCATTCAGCAGTTTTCCCGGCAAACCGTCGTTCAGCAGCAGGCGGTGAATGTCGAGGCATTCATAGACCACCGGCACATCGGCGCCAAACAGCGCGTTGGCCCGGCGGGCAAGCGCCAGCATTTCCAGATTGCGCGCCAGAATGATGTCGGGCTTTGCAACGCCTCTCAGCTTGGCGGCAAGGCCAAAGCTGGATTTGACGACCGAAGCGATGCGCTGGGCAAAACGGCCATCGGCCGTTTCGCCAAGCACGACCGGCGTCAGACCATCCACCTGCGCCAGCGCATTCTCGCCGCGCCTGAACCCTGCAAGCAGGACGGTTGCACCGCCCGCCTGCAGCGTCATGACGCGCCGCCGGATGGCGGGGTCTGCAAGATCATGCGCGAGGTAGAGAATATGGGTCATATCCAGTCCGGTTATCGAGGGCGGCGTTCAGGCAGCATGCGTCAGTTGGTGGCGCAGGCAACCGACTGCGGAAACTGGCACTTGTCTCCCAGCGCGGTAAAGGCCAGGCGGTCCACCTGCATCGTCGTCGGGCCGGTATAGGCGAACTTGCCCATCCAGCTTTTGAGCGTATCCGTGCCCCACAGGCTGAAGAAAATCTTCTGCGGTGTCTGCGGGATCTTCGATGGATCGGTCACCTCGTGCACCATCTTGCCATTGACGTAGTAACGCAGGCGCTGCGGCTCCCAGACGAAGGCATAGTCGTTGAACCCCTTGTCTGCACCGCCGGGCACATCCACCAGCTGCTCATTGCCGCCCTTGGCGGAAATATACTGGTTCAGCTGCACCTGACCGCTGTTCTTGCCAAGAACCTCCATGTCGATCTCGTCATGCGGCTTCTTGTCGGTCGGGCCGATATAGGTGAAGAAAGCAGAGTTCAGGCCGGAACCCGAAGCCGTCTTGATCCGCGCCTCATAGGTGCCATAGCGATAACGCCCCTTGGTCTGGATTTCCCCGCAGGAATAATTACGGTCCCCCGCACGGCCTTCCTGAAACCCCAGCTGCAAATGCCCACCCTCGAACTTCACCAGCTTCTTCGACCACGTACAATTCTGATGCGGACCATTGTTCCAGCCATCGGATACATACCAGAACGACCGATCCATACTGTCGAAGTTCTCGATAAAAGACTTGCCGTTGTTCTCTTGAGCCATGGCGGCTGAAGAGCCGAGGCCGAGTGCCACCAATGCTGTGGCCAAAATGCGCGACGATATATGCGCAATGTAGGTCATCAGGTTACCTCTGTCTGGACGTGTAGGTAGAGCTTGCCGATGGCTGGCAGTGGAAGCAGCGTGAGTGATGGACCCATTAATGATCATTGAGATACTCGTTCAACACAATGCCCGGCAAAGCAACGGGGATTATTTGCCAGTTTTGTTTGCGATTGGGTAGTCCAATATGATGGTATTCATTGAAATATAATACTTCGAAAATTTATCCTGATAATCAGACCTCAAATGACACACCAGCATAATGACCGGCTATCTACCTGAGACATTTAAAAAAGATCAATCAGTTCAACTCTTACTGGAATCACGTTTACAGCGCGCTCTATCAAAACGCAGCCGGTATCAGAGAAATATTTGCCTTTTAGATCAAATGAGCTGCATCTGATCGCCATCGATCCGCAACACGGTCAGCGTGTTGGTGTAAAACGCACCGGTGTCTATGCAAAGCCGTTGGGGCCCTGGACTGGGTTTATCTTTTGGCGTGTGACCATGGATGACGAACAAGTCCGGAAGCTTTGGGCCTTGCGCTAGAAACGGCTCACGAATCCACATCATGTCCTCATCCGACTGCTCGGCCAGCGCAATGCCAGGACGAATGCCCGCGTGTACGAAAAGCAACTTTCCCACCGTGAGCATGATCGGAAGGCTGGCGATGAAGCGCTTGTGGCCGTCTGGAATGGCCTCCGCAAACAAATCTACGAGGGTGCCTTCTCGCTCGCTACGCAGGAAGGCTGCACCGTGCACGTCAATCCCATAGGAGGCCAGCGTCTGTTCACCTCCAAGCGCCAACCAATCCGCATTTTTCTTGGGATCGCTGAGATAGCGCAGAAAGACGTCTTCGTGATTGCCAGCAAGCGGAAGGCGCCTCAGACCGTGTTCGCTCTGATGCATGAGGTGGTTGATAACCTGCGCAGAGGAGGGGCCACGATCAATGAAATCACCCAGCAAAACCGTCAGGCTGTTTTTGCCTGTAGCTGCGATATCATCGGCAATACGCGTTTCGGCCTGCTTCAAAAGATCCAGCCGACCATGAACGTCACCGACTGCGTAGATCGAGAATGATGGCGCTCTGTCGCCCAGATCGATCCGGCGCCGGGGGACAACTCGTTGCTGGCTTTTCCGGTATCGAGAAAGCCAATCGATGACCTTGCGCATGATTTGGATCACAGTGCCAAGAGAATGAAAGAGACGTACTTTAAGTGGGCGCGTCCTAAAGGAACATTAACAGAATAGCGTGGCTATTGACGATGCTGGGTCGGATTTTTTTGAAAGGCGAGCATCTTTCAATCTCTATCTTGCGGCTTGCAAGCCTGTCGCCGCTAAGGTTCTATTAGCGCATCGAAATCACCGGGTTGTCGTCGGAAATGAAGGCGAAAGCTTCGCTTTCCAGTGCAGCCGATGCCACTTTCGAGCGCTATACCAAATAAAGGGAACAAAGGAACCGACATATGACCATCATACCGAATTCGATCGAAGGCCGCGATATTGCCTATCAGATGCATCCGAACGTCAATCTTCGGAAATATGAAAAGACGGGCGGTCTCGTGATCGAGTCGGGGGAGGGTATCTATGTTTTCGATAGCAGCGGCAAACGCTATATCGAAGGGTTGGCGGGGCTCTGGTCGGTGGCTGTCGGATTTGGGGAGAAGCGTCTCGCGGAAGTGGCGAAAGCCCAGATGGAGAAGCTGCCTTATTACCATACCTTCGCTTACAAGACGCATGGTCCATCGATAGACCTTGCCGAAAAGCTGATCCAGATCGCGCCGGTTCCGATGTCCAAGGTTCATTTCACCTCGTCCGGTTCCGAGGCAAACGATCTGGCCTGCAAGATGGTTTGGTATCGCTCGAACGCCCTTGGAAAGAAGGACAAGAAGAAGATCATCGGGCGCATCAAGGGTTATCATGGCGTGACGATTGCCTCCGGTTCGATCACCGGCCTGCCACGCAACCATGAAAGCTTCGATCTGCCGCTGGACCGCATGATCCATACATCCTGCCCGTCCTTCGTCCACCATGGATCAGCAGGCGAGAGTGAGGCGGACTTTACCGCGCGCATGTTAAAGGATCTGGAAGACCTGATCCTCAAGGAAGGTCCGGAAACTATCGCTGCATTCTGGGGCGAGCCTGTGATGGGAGCGGGCGGTGTGCTGGTTCCACCGGCGGGATACTGGGCTGGCGTGCAGAAAATCCTGAAAAAATACGACATTCTGCTGGTCGTGGATGAGGTGATCTGCGGCTTTGGCCGTACCGGCAAGATGTTCGCCTGCCAGACCTATGGTATCGAGCCGGATGTTCTGGTTCTCTCCAAGCAGCTTTCCTCTTCCTACATGCCGCTTTCGGCAATTCTGATGAATGACGCGTTCTACCAGCCGATTGCCGACGAGTCGGATCGTATCGGCGTTTTCGGCCACGGTTTCACCGCATCCGGCCATCCCGTTGCGACAGCCGTTGGACTGGAAAACCTGAAGATCATCGAGGAGAAAGATCTGGTCGGCAATGCCGCCAGACTGGAGAGCAAATTCCTCTCGCAGCTCGAAGGCCTTTCCAGGCATGCGCTGGCCCACTCATTCCGTGGTATCGGCCTGCTCGGCGCGCTCGAGATCAAGCCTTGGGAGAATGCGAAAGCCGGAGATGCGGCGGCCGCCGTTGGCGCGGCCCTGGAACATGAGGGCGTTATCGCCCGTGTCGTTGGAGAAGCGATCTGCTTCTGCCCACCGCTCATCATCACGGCGGAGCAGATCGACGAGATGTTCGATGCACTGGCTCGTGCGCTCGATGCCGTCGCTGCAACGCGGAAGGTCTGACAGGAATAGAGATCCGGCAGCGAAAGCTGCCGGATCTGCCTCAGCCGGTTGTCGCTTTTCTCATATGCCTGAAGATCATGGCCAGGGCGCCGGCCAAAAGGGTTGCCGTGATGAACAGGAAGGCCGCCGCTGCAATGGCAGGGCTGATGTTCTCGCGGATGCTGGAGAACATTTCACGCGCCAGCGTCCTTTGATTGGGACCGGCGACGAAGAGCGTCAAAACCACCTCATCCAGTGACGTTGCAAAGGCCAGCACCGCGCCGGAGAGAACGCCCGGCATGGCAAGAGGCAAGGTAACGCGGCGGAAGACGGTGGCGGGCGAGGCGCCGAGACGTTCGGCGGCAAGCTCCACCCGCTCATCGATACCGGCCAGTGCCCCGCTGACACTGACGACGACGAAGGGGACAGCCACGACGGTATGGGCGATGATAACGCCTATATAGCTGTTGGTGAGCCCGAAGCGGGCGAGCAGAACCTGCATGCCAACGCCAAGGACGACAGCCGGAACCACCATCGGCAGCAAAAACAGGGTGCGGATCGTACCCTTGAAAAACAGGCGGCGGTTGCGCAAGCCAAGCGCTGCCAATGTTCCGAGAATGACCGCGAGCAGCGTGGTGCCGGACGCGATGATGAGGCTATTGATGATCGCCCGACGCCAGGAATCTGCCGTGAACAGTTCCTCCAGCCATCGCAGCGACCACGAGGGAATTGGGTAGGTGAGGATGACGCTTGATGTAAAGGCGAGGGGCAGGATTGCGAGAAGCGGCGCGATCAGGAAAAGAATGGCGGCAACGGCAAAGAGTGGCTTGAGAATTCTGAGCGTCATGGTCAGTACTTCCTCTGCTCTTCCGCCGAAAGCCGGGCATAGACACTGTAAAGCACGAGCGTTGCGACAAGCAGCACGACACCGAGCGCGCCTGCCATTCCCCAGTTCGCGGTTCCCGTCGCATAGAATGCGATGACGGAAGAAATCATCTGATCTCCCGGACCGCCGATCAAAGCGGGGGTGATGTAATAGCCGATGGCCGAGATGAAGACGAGCAGGCAACCGGAGGCCACGCCACGCAGGCTGAGCGGCAGAAGAACCTTGATGAAGGCCCGAAGGGGATGAGCACCGAGCGAAGCTGCGGCGGGCATGAGGTTGCGCGGTATGGTGATCAGCACCGAATAGATCGGCAAAACCATGAACGGCAGAAGCACATGCGTCATGGCGATGATCACGCCGATACGGTTGAAGATCAGCGGTAGCGGAGCATTTATCAGGCCGATCCATTGCAGCATTTCGTTGATCAGCCCCTGCTCTTGAAGCAGAATGAACCATGCCGCCGTTCGCACCAGAAGCGATGTCCAGAGCGGCAGAAGCACCGCGCCCAGCATGAGATCGCGCTTCCAGCCTTCGAGGGAGGCTGCAATCAGTGCATAGGGAAAGCCGATGAGGACGCAGGCGAGCGTTACCAGCGCTGCAATCCAGAAGGTACGAGCGAGAATGACACCGTTGACGGATTGATCGGCGGGGAGATGCTCGATGTCCCCAGCGGAATTGCGGCCAAGATCGACTGCTGCAAGCAGATTGCGATCCGTGATCGGCGAAAGTGCATCCGCAATCGCGATCCAATAGTCAGGCTGCCCCCATCTTTTGTCTACGGAAACAAGATCGACAGGTGACGCTGCACTATCTGCCAAAGCACTCGTTGTTTTCGACATCAGTGTGCGAAAGCCGGGGCGGGCGCTGTTGAGGCGGCGAACCATGTCGCCCAGCGCCTGCGTATCGTCCACCGCCTTCAAATCTGAAATCAGCGCCGTCTGCATCTCACTCGTCGGTGGCGTCTGCCGATCCCAGTCAGCGACGATTTCGGCACTTTTGGGCAGAAGACGCAGCACCGCCGTATCCGAAACCGATTGAGACACCATGCTGAGAAGCGGCCAGATGAAGAAGCCGATGAGAAAGAGGAGAAGCGGCGCGAGAAGCAGAAGTGAGCGAGCGGTGCGTTGCGAGAAACCACTCATGGGATGATGACCCGACAATCACTGGAGGAGAAACCGGCATAGACTTTCGTGCCCGGCGCGAATTCGCGCGAGCGCCGACCGAGCTTCGCGATGAGGGGGTGGCTGTCATTCTGCAACTGAACCCTCAAATGATCGCCCTGATATACGCAGTCCAGGATTTCCGTCTCGATGCAGTTTCGTGCCTCCATGCGGGCTTCGCTCAGGTCCACACGCTCGGGACGGACGGAAACGAGTACGGGACGACCCGCCGAAACGCCTTCTGCAACCCCGGAAATGATGTGCGAGCCGGAAGGCAGGCGAACCTTTGCCTCATGCCCATCGAGTACCTCCACAACACCCTCAATCAGATTGGTTTCACCGATGAATTCGGCAACGAAGCGGGTCGCGGGCTCGTCATAGACCTGACGCGGCGTTCCGATCTGCTCGATTTTGCCCTTGTTGAACACCGCCACCCGGTCCGACATGGTCAGCGCTTCCGATTGATCATGTGTGACGAAAACGATAGTAAGGCCGAGCCTTCGGTGAAGATCACGGATATCGAGCTGCATCTGTTCGCGCAGTTGCTTGTCCAATGCGCCCAACGGCTCATCCATCAACACGACCTGCGGCTCGAATACCAGCGCGCGCGCCAGCGCCACGCGCTGCTGCTGCCCGCCGGAAAGCTGGAACGGTCTCCGCTCAATGAAGGCCGAAAGCTGGACCATATCCAGTGCCCGTTTGACACGGCTTGCTATTTCACCTTTGGGGAGGCCACGCATCTGGAGCGGAAAGGCGATGTTCTCACCCACCGACATGTGCGGGAAAAGCGCGTAGTCCTGAAACACCACGCCCATGTTTCTCTTGTAGGTCGGGATATTGTTGACGGCTGCGCCATCGACAAGGATGTCGCCGGAGGTCGGCTGCTCGAAACCTGCAAGCATCATAAGAAGTGTCGTCTTGCCGGAGCCGGAGGGACCGAGCAGGCTGACGAACTCCCCTTTGTCGATGCTGAGATCGAGGTTCTCGACCACTGTCAGAGGGCCGAAGCATTTGGTGATGCGATCAAAACGAATAAATTCAACCATGGAAACTCCATCGACTGCCCCGGCAATAAAAGGGAGCAGGACGTGTCGTAGCTGAAGCAGGACACCGACACGCGGTGCCCTGTGAGGGTACTAAAGCTTACTTGGCCAGCCAGGCGTTGAAGCGCTGGGTAAGGGATTCAGCATTGTCGATCCAGAAATCGACATTGAGCGGGATCGCATCCGTCATGTTGGCGGGCTCCGTCGGCAGGTCCTTGGCGTATTCTGCCGGTACCTTGGAAGCGGCTTCCTTGTTCGGCAGACCGTAGGCCACGAATTCAGGAAGCTTGGACTGGTGTTCCGGCAGGCTTGCGAAAGCGATGAAATCCTGCGCCTCGGCCTTGTTTGCCGCATCTTTCAACACCACCCAGCTATCGACGGCATAGATGCTGCCCGGCCAGACGACCTTGAAATTCTTGCCCTCGGTGCGGTTGATGCCGGTAATGCGGCCATTATAGGCGGATGTCATCACCACTTCGCCCGATGCCAGAAACTGCAAGGGCTGCGCACCGGATTCCCACCAGACGATGTTCGGCTTCAACTCATCGAGTTTCTTGAACGCGCGGTTGACGCCTTCCTCGGTGGAGAGAACATCGTAAAGCTCATCCTTGGAAACGCCGTCCGCCAGAAGAGCGAATTCGAGTGTATATTTCGGGCCTTTGCGCAACGAGCGCTTGCCCGGAAATTTCTCCACGTTCCAGAAGTCCTGCCAGGATTTCGGGCCTTCCTTCAGCTTTGCGCCGTCATAGGCAATGGCGGTTGACCAGACGATTGCGCCGACGCCACAGTCGTTGACGGCCGTTGGCAGGAACTTGTCCTTGCCGCCCATCTTGTCCCAGTCGATCTTTTCGTAGAGACCATCGGCGCAACCGAGAGCCAGCTCTTCCGCCTCGACCTGCACGGCATCCCAGTTCGGTGCGCCAGCCTTGACCTTGGATTGAATGACACCGATGCCACCATCCCACGCCTCGTCCAGAACCGGCTTGCCGATCTTTTCGGAGAAAGGCTTGAAGTAAATCTTGCGCTGCGCATCCTGATAGGTACCACCCCAGGAGACGACGGTCAGATCGCGGCTGAAGGCTGGCAGGCTCTGGGTCAGCGTCAGGGCGGCGGCTGTCGCCGCAAGCACGGAAAATTTCTTGAACTGCTTCATTATGTTCCCCTTTTCGTCCTGAGAGGGACCGGCATCGGTTGCTCGGCCCGGATTGAATTCCTCAAGTTCTCGGCAAATCTCGTGCTTGGCTTTTGCAATGTCACGAGCCCTGCCTGTCGCCCGCCGGTCTTCCCTTTTCCTTTGGAAGGCGGCGGAGAGTATCGTATGCATTCTTCTGACCGGCGGCGGATGTTCGGCCCGCCAACAGGGTCAAACGTGCTGTCCTCCATTGATGTGGATTTCGGCTCCGGTGATATAGGAGGACTGCTCCGAGCAAAGGAAATAGATGGTTTCCGCCACTTCCTTCGGCTCCCCCAGCCTGCCCATCGGCACCTCTGCGGCAACCAGCTCATCGGTGCCTGGCGAAAGGATCGACGTCTCGATTTCCCCCGGAGCAATGGCATTTGCCCGCACACCGAAACGGCCGAATTCATGCGCCATTTCGCGTGTCAGGGAAGCCAGCGCCGCCTTGGAGGCCGCATAGGCAACGCCCGCGAATGGGTGCACGCGCGATCCCGCAATCGAGGTGACGTTGACGATCGAACCCTTTGCCGCTTCAAGCTCCGGCAGAAGTGCCCGGGCCAGAAGTGCAGTCGAGATGAGGTTGACGTTCATCACCTGCGTCCACACGTCGGCAGCCGTTTCGGCAACGCCGAGACGGCTTTTCTCCGGTCCCTTCGGCGAAATACCGGCATTGTTGACGAGCGCTTGCAGCTTGCCCTTCGGCAATCTTTCGCGCACAGTATCAACGAGGCGGTCGATCTGGCTTAAGTCGGCAAGGTCGGCCTGGATGTGGCTTTCGCGGGCCGAAGGCCATGCGCATTCCTCGGAAAACGGCTGGCGGGAAACGGTGAGGATTCGCCACCCCTTGGCCTGAAAGAGCTTGACGGTGGCGTGGCCGATGCCGCGGCTCGCACCGGTCAGTAGCATGTAAGGTCGATCTTCGCTCATACCGCCGCTCCTTGATGTTTGATGCATCATATTAGCCCATTTGGGAAATGCAACAGGTCATTTTCGCCGGATTAATTTTCTTCCCGGGTGGTGATGCGCTCCAGGATAGGCTTCCCGCCAAGCAATATGTCATCGATGATCGCCATGGCCGCCGCAGCCGAGTCATGTCGCTTAAGAGCATCCACAACCGGATAATGATGATCGATCATCGCGCGTCCGGCAGGAATGTAAACGTCCGATATGTGCGGACCCATCTGAAGCCAGAGGCGCCTCAATATGCCGTTAAGCACAGGCAGCCCGGCAATTTGCGGCAGCATGAAGTGGAATGCCTGATTGAGCGCAGCACCCTTTAGACCATCTCCATCGGCAATGGCCTGCTCATTGTCGCGTAAAACCTGCTCCAGCGCTGCAATATCCTTGGCAGTCGCCGTTTGCGCTGCGGTTTCTGCCGCCAATCCTTCAAGCTTCACACGAATTGACCTGATTTCCCGGTAGCGTGCCTGTTTCATGTCGGGAATCCGAATATCCCGCGGCGAGCGGAAGATCAGCGCTTCGTCATTGGCAAGCCGCAGGATCGCATCGCGGATGGGCGTGACACTGGTGCCGAACTGCTCGGCCAGATCGCGGATCTTCAGGCGCTCGCCGGGTTGAAAGCGCCCCTGCATGAGCGCATCGCACATGGCGGAGTAGACCGTGTTGCTCAAGCTCTCATAGTCCAGCGGAGAAAATTCCGGCATAAAACCTCCCGACCCAATTTGATGCTTGATGCATCATAATTTTATGTTACATCACTCATATCAGTTTGGTCTTGATTGGCAATATGGGGGAGACAGGTGGAAGCAGCCGCGACGTCCAAAGAGGACGCCATCTCCGCTTCGCTGACTGTGACGCCGCTCTTGACGGTGAGCCAGCATGCATTCGAAATCTATGGCTTTACCGGCTCTACCAAGAGATTATCGAGCGAACGCGACGAAACTTTCCTGTTCACGCGTGAGGACGGCGTTGAATTCACGCTGAAGATCGCCAATGCCGCAGAAGAACCAGCGGCTCTCGAATTTCAGGATGGCGCGCTGCTGCATCTGGCCAAAGCTGCTCCTCATGTTCCAGTGCCTCGCCTCGTGCTGACGCGAAACGGCAAAGAGAGCCACGCGCTTCAAACGGTCGACGGGCCACGCATCATGCGTCTGCTCACCTTCCTTCGCGGCGACTTGCAGTACCGAACGCCCGCAACGGCGAGGCAAAGCCGAAATGTAGGCTCGGCACTGGCGCAGTTGGGGCTAGGGCTTAAAGATTATGGCGGACGACCGCCCTGCGGAAAGCTAATGTGGGACATATCCCACACCTTGGATCTGCGCGCCTTTACCAGCTTCGTGGGAGCGGAACGCCGAAAAGCTGTCGAGGCGGTGCTCGAAGAATTCGAGATCGCACTACCCTCGATAAGGGCGCTAAAGCGCCGCCAGATCATTCACAACGATTTCAATCCACACAATATCCTCATGCAGCCGGATGCTCCTTCCGAGGTCTCGGGTATCATCGACTTCGGCGATATGGTCGAAGCACCTCTTATCAACGATGTGGCAGTCGCGCTCTCTTACCATCTCGCAACCGATAACTGGCAGGAGAGGGCGCAGGCCTTTCTGGAAGGCTTCGTTGCCGTGCGTCCGTTGCAAGCCGACGAAATAGAGCTTCTGCCTCTTCTCACCCGCTGCCGTCTGGCCATGTCCATCGTCATAGCGGAGTGGCGCTCGGCGCTTTTTCCCGACAACCGCGATTACATCATGAGAAACCATGCTTCCGCATGGCGTTCCCTGCAACACATTCCGCAACTCACATCCGCCGGGTTGAAAAGCCTTGCGTCAAATCTTTCGAGGGCTTGAAACATGTCTATGGTCAACGCTTTTTCGCGCGATGATTTCGAACGTCTGGATGAGGCCGAAAAGGCTTTGATTGCAAGGCGAAACAAGGTTCTAGGCCCGGCATATCGCCTTTTCTACGAAAAGCCTCTGCACCTCGTGCGGGGTGAGGGCGTCTTTCTCTATGACACGGCAGGCACGCAATATCTGGATGCCTATAATAACGTCGCTTCGCTGGGCCACTGCCATCCGCGCGTCGTTGAAGCGATCACCGCGCAGACGGCGATCCTCAATACCCACACGCGCTATCTGCATGAAGGCATCATCGAATATGCCGAAGAGCTGACCGCAACTTTTCCCGATGAACTGAGCCAGGCGATGTTCACCTGCACGGGCAGCGAGGCAAATGACCTTGCCTTCCGCATCGCCCGCTTCGTCACCGGTGGCACGGGCGTCATCGCGACCGAACTTGCCTATCATGGGCTGACCAGCGCTGTTGCTGAATTCTCGGCTTCGCTCGGAGAATCCGTGACCCTCGGCGCCCATGTCCGTACCGTCCCGGCACCGGATAGCTATCGTTATTCGCCCGAAGACATGGCACAGAAATTTGGCGCGGACGTAAGGCGCGCAATCGCGGATCTGAAGCGTCACGGCATCAAGCCTGCGCTTTTTATCGTAGACACGATCTTTTCCAGCGACGGCATCTTCGCCGGTCCGAAGGGCTTCCTGAAGCCTGCTGTCGATGCGATCCACGAGGCTGGCGGTCTGTTCATCGCCGATGAAGTTCAGCCGGGCTTCGGTAGAACCGGTGAAGCGATGTGGGGCTTCCAGCGCCACGGCGTGATGCCGGATATGGTGACGCTCGGCAAGCCTATGGGCAATGGCTATCCCATGGCGGGCATCGTGATGAAGCCAGAAGTGATTGCGCAATTCGGCCCGCAGGCGCGATACTTCAATACCTTCGGCGGCAACCCGATTGCGGCAGCCGCCGGTAGAGCCGTTCTGGATACGATCAAAATCGAGGGCTTGCAGCAAAATGCACTGGAAGTCGGTCGCTATCTTATGGACGGACTTTCAAACCTCGCAGGACCACAGTCGGTGATCGGCAATGTCCGCGGCTCAGGCCTCTTCATCGGCGTGGAAATCGTTTCCGATACGGCAACGAAAAAGCCGGATGCTGCCCTGACCTCCCGGATCGTCAACGGCTTGCGGGAACGTCACGTTCTGATCAGCGCATCTGGCCCGAATGCCAACATACTAAAAATCCGCCCGCCGCTGGTCTTCGCACGCGAGCATGCCGACCTCTTCCTAGACAAGCTCAAGCTCGTGCTCGACAGCCTTGGAAAATAAAAAGCGCGATGTGAGAACGCCCTGCACGTTCGCAGTCGTCGGGGCTTCCGAACCGTAGTCCCGATGTTACCGTTGCGAGCAAGCTTACTGCCTCTATCGCAGCGACGATCAATCGACGGGGTGCGACCCTGATAGAAAAAGCCACCGAAGCACTGGCTTCGGCGGCTTTTAAAATCAGGTTATTATCTGCCCTCAGCGATGAGCCAAGGCTTGCCATGCAACCTCATGCGGCACGGCTGGAGAATGACGACTTGACGCGATCCATCAAGCGGTTCGCGGGCGATCCGGCGTTGCTGGAATGCTGAGCGTGAAGCGCCACTGAACCTGTTTCGAACTTGCCAACGAGTTGGAAGAGCGCCTCTGCTTCGCGAGCGAGAGAATGGCTTGCCGCAGTGGATTCTTCCACCATCGCCGCGTTCTGCTGTGTTCCCTGATCCATCAGCGAAACAGCATGGTTGATTTCCTTGATGCCGGTGGACTGTTCACGCGAAGCTTCAACGATGGAAAGAACGTTGACGCTGATTTCCTTGACCTGCTCAACGATTTGGCCAAGTGCCTCACCGGTTTCGCCGACGAGCGAAACGCCGCTCTTTACATGTTCACCGGATTTGGCGATCAGGGTCTTGATGTCTTTCGCAGCGCTTGCCGAACGTTGCGCAAGTTCGCGGACTTCCTGCGCCACGACAGCGAAGCCCTTGCCTGCTTCACCTGCTCGCGCGGCTTCCACACCTGCATTCAGTGCCAGCAGATTGGTCTGGAAAGCAATCTCATCGATAACGCCGATAATCGTGGAGATTTCGTTGGACGACGCTTCGATTGCGTTCATCGCATTGATGGCATTCGTGACGACGTGGCCGGAATGTTCGGCATTTTCGCGTGTAACGCTGACCAGACGACCGGCTTCCTCCGCGCGACGCGTGGTGTCGGCGACGGTCGTGGTAATCTGCTCCAGGGCAGCGGCGGTTTCCTCGACGGACGCGGCCTGCTGTTCGGTACGCTTTGCCAGATCGTCAGCCGCAGAGCGGATCTGGTTCGATCCCGCAGAGATTGCCTGCGCGTTGCCGCTCACGTCCACAATCGCATCTTCCAGACGCTCGATAGCACCATTGAAGTCCACCCGGATCTTGTCGAGGCGCTCGGCAAATGTCTGCTCGATGCGGTGATTCAGCTTGCCATTCGCCATCGCGCCGAGGCCAACGGCCAGCGTATCGACCGCGAATTGCACTTCTGCGGCATCTTCCGCCTGACGCTTTTGCTGCTCCATGCGCTCACGCTCGGAAAGAGACCGGTTGGCGTCCGCCTCGGCTTCGAGACGCAATCTGTCCTGCGCGTTCTGCTTGAACACGGCGACGGACTTGACCATGTCACCGATTTCGCTTCGGTCTGCAACCGCATCGATGTCTGCCTCTGCATTGCCAGCGGCTAGCTCACGCATGGTCTGCACGATCCGCGTGACGGGGCGCGTGATGGAGCGAGTGACGATTGTTGCCAGAACCGCCACGATGGCCAGAACGCCGATGGAGGTGAGGATGGAAATCAGGAAATCCTTGTGCTGCGCATCGGCAGAGGCAGTTGCATATTCCTTCAGCTCCAGACCGGTCTGATCTTCAACTGCCTTCAGCGCATTGATGCGGTTGGTCGTTGCCTTGTACCAGTCTTCACCGGTAACGCTGCTCATCTGGCCACCAAACGGAGCCTGAAGTGCGACGCTGCGCTGCTTCTCGACAAGCTGACCGGCATCGCTCGAAAGTGCTGCCTGAAGCGCGGCACGCTGCGGTGCGCCCGCATAGCTGTTGAAGTCTGCAAAATACACGTTCTGCATGGCGCCGAACTTCACGAACTGCTGATAGCCTTCAGGCGTGAATTTGCCAGTCGCGAAAGCTGCCGTACCAATGGTACGTTCCTGTCCAGCGCGTTCCTTGCCCTGCAAGAGCGCAGAATAGGCGACGATCCGGTTGGAAATCGTGCTGTCCGTCGTAAGCGAACTCATGGATTCGATCAGCTTGATCAGGCTGCCGATCGTGTCTGCAAAATAAGAAGCGATATCCGGCACGGTTGCCTTCAGGGAGGACACATCTTCACGCATCGTCCTCAGCCTGTCGATCTTGCCTTGTGCCGCAAACGCCAGTTCCTTCATTGCCGGGCCACCAATGGCGTCATTGGATGTAAGGTTCAAAGTCTTGAAATTCGCGATTGCAGCATCTGCGGCAATACGCTGCTTATCCAGAAGCGAACCGAATTCACCTACGCCCTTTGCACCCACGAAGCCAGCGGATGCGCCGCGCTCTTTTTGAATTTCGTGGATAGTCGCGCCGATGATTGGCGCCATCGAAGAGATATCGGCAACCGAACGCGCTTCTGAAGCATGACCAAGGCGTTTTACGTTGTCCTGAACGACAGCGCCAATCAACGCAATCGTTGGAATGGCCGCAACAAGAACGACGCGCGTACCGATTTTCAAATTGCCGAATATGCTCACGTAAAGCCTCGATTTCTGCTTGTGAAATGAGCAGCAGCGAAACTGCTCATGCTAAATTGGTAGGAAGGATAATAGTTTTGATTAGGAACAATTGTTTAAGCTTGGTTATCGTGCCTAGTTTTTCATCAGAAATGCTTATTATTTAAGTCGACCGCATAGATTTGCGGTTCGTCAATTCTATGCTCGTTGATGCCGGGCCACGGCCCGATTACAGCACAGCTGGAAAAACGAAGAGAAACCCACTAACCTGGCATGGCTCCTGGGCCTGGTTTATGCTTTCCCACGAAGATGCTGCTCCGCTTCGGCGAGCATGACATTGACTTCCGAGGGTCTCGCCGACGCCATGATGAACCGATGTGGAGTAATAGCGCAATTGCTTCCGACTTCGATTCGATGAAGTCTCGTAACGTCCTGCATCCGAAGGAATGTTCGCTGGCGGGATTCGCATTCCCCGTAGAGATATGAAAGATTGCTCCGCCCAGATCATTCATAATTCGCAGTGACGTCTGGTTGAGGAAGCTGTGCGGATCGACACCGAAGCCTACCAGCGCAAAACCTTTGCCGAGCACCTCACGTCTATGCAGGCTCTGCTACCGTGGATGCCCTTCAACAACAATCATCGGAGTTGCAGACGCGCCTTGACGCATAGGCACGCCAATGACTTCTGCGCTTTCATCGGTTCTGGGAGGAAATCATGACAGAAAAATCAACAAGTAATTTAAGGCCTTACGTCGTCCTGTTCATGCTTTTCCTGTTTCAGACGCTGAACTTCTTCGACAAACTGGTCTTCGGTCTCTCCGCAGTCCGATGATGAAGGCGCTGAGTATCTCGCCGCAGCAGTTCGGCTTGATCGGCAGCAACTTCTTCCTGCTTTTCTCCATTTCCGGCGTGCTGGTCGGCCTTTTCGTCATCGGGCGGATTCCGGTGAAATGTATCCTCGTGCTCCTCGCCCTGATCTGGTCGGTCGCTCAGATCGCTATCTATTTTACCAGCTCGGTCACGGCGCTGATTGCTTGCCGCATCCTGCTTGGCCTAAGGCGAAGGCCCCGGCCGCCGACCGCACTTCATGCCTGCCAGAACTGGTTTCATCCGCAAAAGCGCAGCGTTCCCGGTGCCATCGTGGTGCAGGGCATCAGCGTCGGCCTGCTGGCGGGTGGCCCGATCTTGACCTGCTTCATCCTGAACCATGGCTGGCGCGTCGGTTTCCTGTTTTGCGGCGTGATCGGCCATGTTTGGATCGCATGCTGGCTTCTGGTTGGCGGTGACGGTCCTTACAAAGAAAGATGGCAAGGCGGCTGCCGTCGATAATCACGATGCCATTCCAGCAAAAAATCTCTGGCTCGACCCAATCGTGATCGGCGTCATCATCATGTCCACCATGTCCTACTGGATCGTAGGCATGTCCGCCACATGGCTTCCGCCCTTCCTGCAACAGGGGCTCGGCTATTCGCAGGGTGAGATCGGCTACATCATTTCCACCGTCTATATCTTCCAGTGTCCGCTTCTGCTTCTCGGCTCATGGGTTGCGCAACGCATGTTGCAGAGAGGTGTGAGCAAGCGCTCGGGCTTAGAAGCGCCTCCGGCTATGCCCTTCTCGTCAGCGGCCTTGTCCTCGTCGGATCGGTCTATGTTACCGGGCTCTTGCAGTTCGCCCTCGTTGCATTGCCTTTGCAGCACCAAGCCTGACCACGATCTACGGACCTATCACGCTTGGCGCCGTAGCACCCGCCGTTCAGCGCCGTCGTCTGATCGTCACCGGCGCATTTGGCCCATGGATGATGACGCCGGATGAGTTGGGCGCACTTGACTATTTGCGACTTCAGACAAGGCTGAATGGCGTTGTGGTACAGGAAGCGACCATCAGCCAGATGATCTTCGATATTGCCCGCCAGATCGAATATTGCTCCAGCTTCACGCGGCTTGAGGCAGGCGACGTTATCGTCAGCGAAAGGCCGGGCGGTGTCGGCGCCAAGCGCAACCCGCCGCTCTGGATGAAGCCGGGCGATGTCGTTGAAGTGGAAATCGACACGCTAGGTATTCTGCGCAATCCAATCATCGAAGAGGCCGCGTAAGCCTCATCACGGCCATCCATCGTTCTGCTTAAACTTAAAATGGCACGCCTCATCGGGGCGTGCCCTTTCATTTAAGCCGTAAGCTTTCGATCAGAGAAAATCGTCGCGGCGGGGCGTGAAGCAGTCGATCAACTCGCCTGCCTCAAGGCACATGCAGCCATGTTCGATGTTCCCCGGTATGACCAGACTGTCGCCCTTCGCCAGTTCATGCGCTTCACCATCGCGGAAAAAGCGGAAACGTCCGCTTGCCACATAGGTCGATTGCACATGCGGGTGGCTGTGCAGTTTTCCTTCGGCATCCTTATCAAAGCGGAAGGAGACGACCATCAGTTCCGGCGCCTCCGAAAGCACGGTGCGCTGTACGCCTGCATCGGGCGAGACTGTCGGGAAAGTGGGACGTTGCATCTTTTATCTCCTGTGAAATCCCTGCGCTGGCGGTTGCATCTGCAGCGTGTCGCCAAGCGGCTATTGACCTCATGATACATATCGTACAATAACGAGCAAGAGATATTATGTCTTGAGATCAACAACCAGTGGAGATGTCTGCATGTTGAGTGTCGTCACACGACAGGCCGTGAACCCGGAATACGCAAAAACGCTCGATACGGAGGGCCTGCGCAAGCACTTCCTCGCAAACGACATGTTCCGCGAAGGCGAAATCCGGCTGATCTATACGCATTACGACCGCTTCGTCATGGGCGGCGCGGTACCGAATGGCAGTTCGCTGACGCTGGACAAGGTGGAAGAGACGAAGACGCCGACTTTCCTTGATCGACGCGAAATGGGCATCGTCAACATCGGCGAAACCGGCACCGTTAGCGCGGCCGACGAAACCTTCACGCTGAACCGCGGCGACGTTCTCTATCTCGGCGCAGGCTCCGGCGCTGTGACGTTTGCAGGCGCTGGCCGCTTCTACATCACCTCATGCCCGGCCCATCGCAGCCTTCCGGCCAAGCTCGTCACCATTGCCGACAGCAAGGAAGTGAAGCTTGGCGCGACCGAGACATCGAACAAGCGCACCATCAACCAGTTCATTCACCCGCTTGTCATGGAAAGTTGCCAGCTGGTGCTGGGCTACACATCGCTTGAAGACGGTTCCGTCTGGAACACGATCCCGTCTCACATCCATGACCGCCGCATGGAAGCCTACCTCTATTTCGGCATGGACGAGAAGTCCCGCGTTCTCCACCTGATGGGTGAGCCGCAGGAGACGCGCCACCTCTTTATTTCCAACGAAGAAGGCGCGATTTCCCCACCATGGTCAATCCATTCAGGCGCGGGCATCGGATCCTACACCTTCATCTGGGCCATGGCTGGCGATAATGTCGACTATACGGACATGGATTTCATTCAGCCTAGTGATCTGAAATGACGGGCATTTTCTCTCTTGAAGGTCGCAAAGCGTTGGTCACCGGGTCCAATACCGGCCTTGGCCAGGCAATTGCGGTGGCTTTTGCCGTCGCAGGCGCCGAGGTGGTGTGCGCCGCGCGCCGTGCGCCGGATGAAACACTGGATCTGATCTCTAAACAGGGCGGGAAGGGCAGCGCCCTGCTCATCGATTTCAGCGACCCGATGGCCGCGAAGGATATTTTCACCGGAGCAGGCTTCGATATTCTGGTCAACAATGCAGGCATCATCCGCCGCGCCGATGCGGTGGAGTTTGGTGAACGGGATTGGGACGAGGTGATGGATGTCAATCTCAAGGCCCTGTTCTTCACCACGCAGGCCTTTGCAAAGGAGCTGCTGAGCAGTGGCCGCAGCGGTAAGGTCGTCAATATCGCCTCGCTCCTGTCGTTTCAGGGCGGTATTCGCGTGCCGTCCTATACCGCTGCAAAGCATGGCGTTGCCGGTCTTACCAAGCTCCTCGCCAATGAGTGGGCGGCCAAAGGCATCAACGTCAATGCGATTGCGCCCGGCTACATCGAGACCAACAATACGGAAGCCCTGCGGGCGGATGAGGACCGCAACAAGGCGATCCTTGATCGCATTCCGGCAAATCGCTGGGGAAGGCCCGAAGATATTGCAGGCGCCGCCGTCTTCCTCTCATCTGCTGCCGCAGATTACGTTCACGGCGCAATCCTGAACGTCGATGGCGGCTGGCTGGCCCGATAGTTAGACTAATTCATCATACAACACATATGATGAGTAGTTGACAATCATATGCCAGTTAGATTAGCTGTTTGCGACTTGTGTAGGAGGAAGTTTCGGTAAGCTATGATTGAATTAGCGCTCCCGAAAACGACCTCCTCACACTTTCAGTAAAAGCGTAACCTGTGCAGCTCCCGCTGGCATCGAGCCGGTGGCTCATCAGGCATACGGACTTGCAGCCATCGCCCGATGGCGCGCAGGCCCGCCCTCATATCGAAATGCAAGTTTGTTGTCGGTTTGACCATCGCGGCAAGGCATCGGGACGTGCCGACCGCCTGTGTGGCTGCCGATAACGCTCATCAACAATATTTGGAGTTCATGAAAATACCGGTCCGATAGCCTGGAGGGGCAGGGACCACCTGATCAATGGAGGAGGAAAGTATGAAGAAGTTTGCAAGTCTTATGTGCGTTGCGCTTGGCGTGACCTTTGGGGCTGTTCCGGCAATGGCGCAGGAAATCACCTTGCGCTCCGCCGATATCCACCCGGATGGATATCCGACGGTCGAAGCCGTCAAATATATGGGCGAGTTGCTGGCCGAGCGCTCTAACGGTCGCATCAAGGTTCAGGTTATGAACAACTCGGTGCTCGGCGGTGAAAAGGACACGATCGAGCAGACCCGCTTCGGCGTGATCGACATGAACCGCGTCAATGCGGCACCGTTCAACAACCTTGTCAAGGAAACCACGGTTCTCGGTCTCCCGTTCCTGTTCCGCTCCACCGAGCACATGCACAACACGGTTGACGGCCCGATTGGCGACGAGGTGCTTGCCGCCTTCGAACCCCACGGGCTTGTCGGTCTGGCGTTCTACGATTCCGGCGCGCGTTCGTTCTACACGACAAAGAAGCCGATTGAGAAACTGGCGGATCTAAAGGGCCTGAAAATCCGCGTTCAGCAATCCGATCTCTGGATTTCGATGATGCAGGCTTTCGGTGCCAACCCCACACCCATGCCCATGGGCGAGGTTTACTCGTCGCTGGAAACCGGCGTGGTCGATGGCGCTGAAAACAACTGGCCGTCCTACGAATCCGCGCGCCATTACGAGGTCGCGAAGAACTATTCGCTGACCGAACATTCCCTCAACCCGGAAATCCTCGTCATGTCCAAGGTGACATGGGATAAGCTGAAGCCTGAGGACCAGCAGCTCGTTCGTCAGGCCGCCAAGGATTCCGTCGGCAAGATGCGCGAACTCTGGAGCGCGCGCGAAAAGGCATCAGAGGAAAAGGTCCGCGCCGGCGGTGCCAATGTCATCAAGGTCAACAAGGAGGAATTCGCCGCAGCGATGACTCCGGTCTACGACAAGTTCGTGACCGACCCGAAGATGAAGGATCTGCTGGAACGGGTGAAGGCGGTGAAGTGATTCAAGGCGAGACCGGCTCTGGAAACAGGGCCGGTTTTCCTTTGCCATCTTTCGCCTGGAGGAGGAGGAATAGAGATGCGTAATTTCATGCGGGCCATCCGCCCGTTTCTTGGCGTGCTCAGCAGAGCATCGCTTTACATTGCCGGCATCGGCATGATTGCCATGACGTTGATCGTCGGCTGGCAGGTCTTTGCCCGGTATATTTTGAACGACTCCCCCAGCTGGTCGGAACCGCTTTCCCTGCACCTGATGTCATGGTTCATCATGCTGGGCGCTGCCGTTGGCGTGCGCGAGAGCGTTCACCTCGGCCTCGATATCATTCGTTATCAGATGCCGCCGCGGGTGCAGGTCTCGATGGACCTCGTCAGTCTGGCGCTCATCTTTTTCTTCGGTATCGGTATGGCCTGGTACGGCACGACGCTTTCCATGGGCACATGGACAGCCACCATCCCCGTGCTTGGATGGCCGGGCGGCGTCGATTTCTTTCCTCTGGTCGCGGGCGGATTTCTGATCGCGCTGTTTTCCGCAGAACGCTTCATCGACCTCGCCCTTGGTGAGGACATTGCAGCCGACGTGCTCGTTCAGGAGGCCGCGTAATGGCCTATACCATCCTCTTCGGCGTCTTTACGCTTCTCATGATGATCGGTACGCCGATTGCTTTCTGCCTCGGCATAGCATCCTTCGCGACCGTGCTTTATCTCGGCCTTCCGCCCATCGTCGTGTTCCAGCAAATGAACTCCGGCATGAACGTGTTTGCGATGATGGCGATCCCGTTCTTCATTTTCGCGGGCGACTTGATGGTGCGCGGCGGCATCGCCCATCGCCTCATTCGTTTCGCCGCGGGTCTTGTCGGCCATCTGCGCGGCGGTCTCGGGCAGGTCAATATCGTGGCATCGACGCTGTTCGGCGGCATTTCCGGTTCAGCGGTCGCTGACGCGTCAGCTGTCGGCGGATTGATGATCCCGCAAATGGCAAAGCGTGGCTATGACAAGGATTATGCCGTCAACGTCACCGTCAATGCGGCCATCATCGCCCTGATGATCCCGCCATCGCACAACATGATCCTCTACTCGATTGCCGCTGGCGGCAACGTATCGGTTGCAGACCTTTTCACAGCCGGTATCATCCCCGGACTTCTGCTGGCCCTGGCACTGATGGTAACCGCCTACATCGTTGCCCGGCGCCGAGGATACCCATCCGAACCCTTTCCGGGTTTCTACAAGGTCGGCTATTATCTTCTGGCCTCTTTCCCCGGCATTCTCCTGATCGGCATCATCTTCGGCGGCGTGCGCTCCGGCGTTTTCACCGCAACGGAGAGCTCGTGCATAGCCGTTCTTTATGCCTTTCTCGTTGCGATGCTCGTTTATCGGGAATTGAATTGGGATGGTTTTGTAGAAGCCGTGATGGGTGCGGTTCGAACCACGGCGATGGTGCTTCTGGTCATCGGAACCGCCGCTGCTTTCGGCTGGCTGATGGCCTTCCTTCAGGTGCAAACGCTGATGATCGCCGCGATCAGTGCGATTTCGGACAATCCGATTATCGTGCTTCTCGTCATCAACATCATTCTGCTGCTGCTCGGCACCTTCATGGACATGGCGCCGATGGTGATCATCGCAACGCCGGTTCTCCTACCCGTGGTCAAAGCCTTCGGCATTGACCCCGTCCATTTCGGCGTGGTCATGATCCTGAATGCAGGTATCGGCCTGAATACGCCGCCGGTAGGAACGGTCCTGTTCGTCGGCTGCGCCGTTGGCGGCATATCGATAAGGCAGGCGATGCGTACCATCTGGCCGTTCTTCGGCGCAAGCTGCGCGGTGTTGCTGTTGGTCACCTACATTCCGGCGCTTTCGCTCTGGTTGCCATCTCTCTTCCGTTGATCTGAAGTGCCATCATCAAGCCTCCGCCGTCGGCGGGGGCTATTTCATTTCGGCATCGCTGGAGAGCAACAGTTCCTGCTCATGCTCATCGAAACCCATAAGATTGCCGTGCTGGCTCCGGCGCACTTTGCGCAAATGATCTCTCGGGCTTAATCCCAGCGTCCGTTTAAACATGCGGGAAAAATAATAGGGATCGGTATAACCGACCTCGGCTCCTGCCGATGCCACGGACCGACCGGCTTCGAGGACATGCATGGCGCGTTCCATGCGCTTGAACTCCTGATATTTGCGCGGCGTTCTGCCTACCCGCTTCTGAAATTCGCGCAGAAAGTAGTCTCTGTTATAGGGTGCGGCATCAGTCGCCTTGCCTGCAATTTCCGGATCGAGCGGGTTTGCCGAAATCATCGTAATGGCTTTCATCACCGCAAGATCGAGCGCTTCCGTTCCTTCGGACTGAAAGCTCAACCGGTCGTTCCAGCCGATGAAGGCATCGTCGATGTAAGCGATCAACAGCACCATGAACAGATGATGCTGTCCGAGCGTGACCGAGGATGGAGGAGCGCTCTGACGGTAGTGCCGAACGAGCGGTTCGAGCAGCGGCCAGCGGCTCAAACGAATCTTCGGCTTGATCTCCATCTGCGCGATAAGGTTGTGCCGACCATAGATATCGAGCGTGAAATGCTGGGCAACCCCTCGATACATCGTAATCTGTTCATTCCAGCCGATGAAGCGCTGCCCGCGGGAAATCAGCATGGCATCGCCCGGATCCAGAACCCGCTTTTCGCCATCGATGAGATAATGGCCTTGCCCTTCAAGGCATATGATCAGGTCATCGACCTGATTGGACTTATCGATTTGCCAGGTGCGCGAATGCTCCATGCGGATGGCGGCGCGCGTCAGGTTCAGCTGCAAGGCAGCAGGTGGAATGGAAGATAAAATGCCACCTTCGATTTCGTCCATCTTTTTCCTCGTCTTTGTTAATTCAAAATGACTTGGATTTTTGGTTTTGTCACGTCATAAACCCGTTACATGACGCTTAACACCGAGGGAGGAGATCGGTTTTGGCGGTGGATGCGATGGTAATCGCGCGCGCCAATGACCGACCTGGGAGAATCACTTGTACGAAATTGTATTCTGTTATTCGCGTTCCCCCGGGACGCGGGGAGGAATGTCGTGAAATCGCAGCGCTTTCTGGGGCTGGGATATCTGGCGCCCTATATTATCGGTCTCCTGATTTTTACGGCGATACCGTTTCTCGGTTCCCTCTATCTCAGCTTCACCCGTTACGACCTGATGAGCGACCCGACATGGGCGGGCCTGTCTAATTACGAACGCCTGTTCACGCGCGACCGCACCTTCCTGAAGTCGTTGAACGTAACGCTGTTCTACGTTTTCATGACCGTTCCGATCAAGCTTGCCTTCGCGCTGTTCATAGCGGCGATACTCAATTACAAGCTGCAATTCATCAACTTCTTCCGCACGGCATTCTATGTCCCGTCGATCCTCGGCGGCTCGATAGCGATTGCCGTTTTGTGGCGCTACATCTTCGCCTCCGAAGGTCTTGCGAACATGGCGCTGACGACCATCGGACTGTCCCCCGTGGACTGGTTCGGCGATCCCGGGAATGCGCTTTTCACCATCACGCTTCTGCGTTGCTGGCAGTTCGGCTCGGCCATGGTGATCTTCCTCGCGGCTTTGCAGTCCATCGACAAGTCACTTTATGAAGCGGCGGCCATCGATGGGGCTGGCAAGGTCAGAACGTTCTTTTTCATCACCTTGCCGCTTCTGACGCCGGTTATCTTCTTCAACCTCATCATGCAGATGGTTCAGGCATTTCAGGAGTTTAACGGTCCCTACATCATCACACAGGGGGGGCCGCTGAAATCGACCTACCTGCTGCCGCTCTACATTTACGATGAGGCCTTCAAGAAGTTCAACATGGGCTATGCCTCTGCCATCGCCTGGATTCTCTTCACCATCATCACCGTGCTGACCCTCGTGGCCTTCTGGTCCTCGAAGAAGTGGGTCTATTACGCTGGCGACAAGCGGAACTGATGCCATGACGGATATTGCAACCTTAAACGACATACAGGCGGCGCGCCGCGCGCGGCTCAGGCTCCTGTCCACCTCCGTCCGTTATGTTCTGCTCTTCGTCGTCGGCTTTCTTATGCTCTACCCGCTGATCTGGCTGGTCGGCGCAAGCTTCAAGACGAATTCGGAAATCTTCTCGGGCGCAGGCTTCATCCCGGAAAACCCGACACTCGACGGCTATGTGCGCGGATGGGAAACCTCGACACCTTATACCTTCGGGCGTTTCTTCTGGAATTCCTTCCTGATCATCCTGCCGAAGGTCATCGGCACGGCGATCTCCTGCACCATGGCCGCTTACGCCTTTGCCCGTTTCGATTTTCCGTTCAAGAAAATCCTGTTCGGCTCCGTCATCGCCATCCTGCTCTTGCCGAATGTCGTTACCCGCATTCCGCAATATATCCTGTTCCGCGACCTCGGCTGGCTCGACAGTTTCCTGCCGCTCTGGGTGCCGTCCGCACTGGCTGGCGATGCGTTCTTCGTCTTCATGCTCGTGCAGTTCTTGCGTTCGCTTCCATCGGACATGGAAGAGGCGGCGCGTGTGGATGGCGCAAACAGCCTGCAAACGCTGATCTATATCGTTGTCCCGATGCTGGCGCCTGCACTGATTTCGGTCTGCCTGTTCCAGTTCATGTGGACGATGAACGACTTCCTTGGGCCGTTGATCTACCTGTCTTCGGTCGAAAAATATCCGGTGAGCCTCGCGCTCAAACTCTCCATCGATACAACCGAAGCCTTCGAATGGAACCGCATCCTGGCGATGTCGGTCCTGACGATCGCGCCCGCGCTCATCGTCTTCTTCGCAGCGCAACGGTATTTCATTGAAGGGATCTCGTCTGGCGGGGTCAAGGGCTGAAAATGGCAAGTGTAGAACTGAAGAACCTCGAAAAGGTCTATGGCGGCAGCTTCAAGGCTGTCCATGGCATCAATCTCGAGATCGAAGACGGCGAGTTCATGGTCTTCGTCGGCCCGTCCGGCTGCGCCAAATCCACCACGCTGCGCATGGTGGCGGGGCTTGAGGAAATTACCGGCGGGGAAATCCTGATTGGCGATCAGCGGGTCAACGATCTGCCGCCGGGCAAGCGTTCCATCGCCATGGTGTTCCAGAATTATGCCCTCTATCCGCACATGAAAGTCCGCGGCAATCTTGCCTTCGGTCTGAAGATCGCGGGCGTCGCCAAACCCGATATCGAAAAGGCAATCGACAATGTAGCGCGCATTCTGGAAATCGAACCGCTTCTGGATCGCTTGCCTAAGCAGCTTTCCGGCGGGCAGGCCCAGCGCGTGGCGCTTGGGCGCGCGCTCATCAAGAAGCCGGGCGTGTTCCTTTTCGATGAGCCGCTTTCCAATCTCGACGCGAAGCTGCGTGCTTCGATGCGCGTTCGCATCACCGATCTTCACCGGCAGTTAAAGGCGGATGGCCTGTCATCGACCGTCATTTACGTGACACACGACCAGACGGAAGCCATGACCATGGGAGACCGTATCTGCGTCATGCAGACGGGTCGCATCATGCAGGTGGCAACACCGAAGGAGCTTTATAATCACCCGGCCAATCTCTTCGTCGCAGGCTTCATCGGCACGCCGGAGATGAACCTGGTCGATGTCACGATGGAAGGCTCCGATTTCGTCATCGCTGGCCAGCGCCTGCCGATTGGCGATCATCTGGAATGTCGCCTGTCCGCGCGCCCAAAGGATGCCGTGATCGGCATCAGGCCGCAGCACCTTTCACTGGCCATGCATGACGATGGCCCGGCACTTCAGGCAAAGCTCACCAATGCCGAGTTCATGGGGCACGAGGTCTATCTTCATGCCGATCTTGCCGGACAGAAACTGGTCAGCGTCGTCGGCGCTGCGGAATTCGAAGAACTGGGTCGCTCTGGCGAACTGCGCCTGAAGCCGGACCCGGAGAAACTGCACATTTTCGACAAGGCCGATGGCCGCAATGTCTCGCTGTAACCGCGCGGCATAAAAATATTTGAGGAGTAGGAAATTAATGAACACGTTCAAACGAACAATGACGCTTCTGGCTGCAACCGCATATGCCGCGATGGCCATGGCGCCAGCCGCCAGCGCCGCCGAACTCAGAATGTCCTGGTGGGGTGGCGAAAGCCGTCACGTCGCTACGCAGAAGGCTATTGCTGCCTGCGGTGAAAAATACGGCCACATCGTCAAGGGTGAGTTCACCGGCTTCGACGGTTATCTCGAAAAGCTGACCACGCAGATGGCCGGAAAGACCGAGGCCGACATCATTCAGGTCAACTGGCCGTGGCTGCCGCTCTTCTCCAAGAACGGCGAGGGCTTCGCAGACCTTCGGCAGCTCAAGGGCATCGATCTGTCTCAATGGACGGAAAACGACCTCGAAGCCGGGTCTATGAATGGCAAGTTGCAGGGCCTTTCCGTTTCCACGACAGGCCGCGTGTTCTTCTTCAATGCCACGACATTCGAAAAGGCTGGCGTCGAAATTCCGAAGACATGGGACGAGTTTTTCGCCGCGACGAAGACGATCAAGGAAAAGCTCGGCAAGGATTACTACACGTTCAACGCCGTGAAGGAGACAGCGCAGCTTCTGGTGACGCTCGCCGTCGTGCAGAAGACGGGCAAGGATCTGGTGGATGAGAAGACCAACCGCGTTGCCTGGACGCCGGAAGAGCTTGCCGGTGCGATTTCCTTCCTCGGCAAGCTCGTCGAAACCGGTTCCATCCGTTCGCAGAAAGAAGAAGCGGCAGATGGCAACGTCAATCTCTACGAAAAGCCGTCATGGTCCGAAGGCCGTATCGCTGGTTCCTACGAGTGGGATTCCACCTATTCGAAATATGCCGACCCGTTGAAAGAAGGTCAGGTTTTGAAGCCGGTGGCAATGCTGAAGCAGGCCGATGCGGTGACAGAAGGCGTTTACCGCAAGCCATCCATGGTGTTCTCGGTGTCGCGCAATTCGAAGAACCCGGAAGCGGCAGCGCAAATCCTCAACTGCCTGCTCAACGAGCCGGAAGGTATCGATGCGCTTGGAACATCGCGTGGTCTGCCTGCATCCAAGGCAGCGGCCGCACGGCTGGGAGACAAGGGTGAACCTGAAGTTCGGGCAGCGAATGCCATCGTCATGGCTGCCTCCGGCCCGGTTGTGTCTCCCTTCAACGAGCATCCTGAAATCCGCTCTGCCTTTATCGATACGCTGGAAGAATTCGCTTACGGCCAGCTGACCGCCGAGGAAGCCGCCGAACAGATCATCGATTCCACCAACGACGTTCTGGCAAAGTTCGACTGAGGACTGGCCGACTTTGCCATGAGCGGATGCCTTCGCCGATTTTTCGGCGAAGGCTCAACGATAAAACGAGACCGAACATGAACCGACCCTTGCTCATCGCGCATTCTGCGCGCACGGCAGCGCTTTGCCTTGCTGTGCCAGGCGCACGCTACAATCTCCCCACGGAGATTTCCTGGCGCTTGACCTCCGAAGGCACCGAAGAAAGCGTGCGCGAAGGCAGCACCACGCGTGTCGTGACGTTGCTGCACGACCTTGAGCCAGACAGGGCCTACAGCTTCGAGGCTGAAGGTTTTGATCCTCTGGAATTTCACACGTCACCTTGCGCCGGTCTCGTGAATGTGGGCGATCATGCGATTGTTGCAGATGTGGCGCTTGATGATGCCGATGCAGCGCGTGCCAACGCGCGCGCCTTTGCGGAGGCTATCGCTGCCGTTCCGAAGGGCGGCACTCTTCATATCCCGGCAGGGACATGGACTACCTATCCCTTGCAGCTGAAAAGCGACATGTCTCTGCATCTGCCACAGGGCGCGGTGCTTCGAGCACCCTCCATCCGGGAGGGATGGCCAATCCTTGGCTCGCGGGATGCCGACGGACAAATGCTGGGCAGCTGGGAAGGCCTACCGGATGCCTGTTTCGCAGCACCTCTATATGCTATCTCGGCGAAAAATCTCGTCATCGAAGGCGAGGGGACACTGGACGGCTCCGGCGACAAGGGCGACTGGTGGAAATGGCCGAAGGAAACGCGCGATGGCGCGCGCCGCCCGCGCGGCCTGCATCTCATCTCCAGCAAAAATGTAAAGCTCTTCGGCTTCACCATTCAAAACGCTCCGTCGTGGACGATCCATCCGCAGGGTTGCGATCATCTGGTCGCCGCGGGCCTCACCATCAAGGCGCCGGCGGATAGTCCGAATACGGATGGTTTCAATCCGGAAAGCTGTCGCGACATTCTTATCGCCGGTGTTCGTTTTTCGGTCGGCGATGATTGCATCGCCGTCAAAGCGGGCAAGCGCGGGCCGGATGGCGAGGACGATCATCTGGCAGAAACGCGCGGCATTGCCGTGCGCCACTGCCTGATGGAGCGCGGCCATGGCGGGCTGGTCATCGGTTCGGAAATGTCCGGTGGCGTGCATGATGTGGTTATCGAAGATTGCGAGATGGTCGGCACCGATCGCGGCCTGCGCCTCAAGACGCGGCGCGGACGCGGCGGGTCGGTAAGCAACATCACCATGCGCAGGGTTCTGCTCGACGGCGTGCAAACCGCGCTCTCAGCCAACGCGCATTATCATTGCGATGCGGATGGACATGACGACTGGGTACAGTCGAGACATGCCTCCATTGTCGATACGGGCACGCCGCGGATCAGCAGGATCGCCGTCGAGGATGTCGAAGTCCGCAATCTTTCCCATGCCGCAGGCGTCTTCCTTGGTCTTCCCGAAGCGCCGATCCGTGACATCGAAATCCGCGGGCTGAAAATCGTTTCGCTCGATCCGAACGCGGTCGCAACAGCACCCATCATGGCCGATCACATTCGCCCGATGCGCCATGAGGCAATCGTCTGCGAACAGGCGGAGGTCCGTTGCGACGACCCGTCGCTGATCAGCCAATCACCCATTTCCCTTTCACAAGCCGGTTGAGCCCAAACATGAATGCCTTGGATTATTTCGAACAGTTTGCCAGCCGCTACCAGCATTACAAAGGTGGAAGCTGGTGTTACGAGGATGGCTGCATCTATCGCGGCCTGCAGCTTCTGCATGACGCGACAGGCGACAAGCGCTGGAATGATCACCTGCATCGGATGGCCGATCAGCAGATTGGCGCAGATGGTGTGCTGGCGGGCTACGATCCGCAGGAATACAACATCGATCATATTCTGGCAGGGCGTGTGCTCTTTCCAATGGCGGAAGCGACGGGCGACAGCCGTTACATGAAGGCGGCTCAACATCTCGCCGGACAGCTTGAAACCCATCCCAGAATTCCTGCCGGAAACTACTGGCACAAGAAGCGTTATCCGCATCAACTCTGGCTAGACGGGCTCTATATGGGTCTGCCTTTCCAGATCGAATATGCCAAGGCGACGGGGCGTCCCGATCTGACCGGCGATGCGCTACAACAGCTGGCAACAGCGCTTGCACTGACGGAAAACCCCGGCGGGCTTTACGTTCACGGTTACGACGATAGTCGCGAACAAAGCTGGGCCGACCCGGTAACCGGGCGCTCCCCCGCTCTCTGGGGCCGCTCGCTTGGCTGGCTTGCCATGGCGCTTGTCGACTGCATGACGATGCTGCCAGAAGACGAGGCGACAGCATCGCTTCGAAAGCGAACAGTGACCATGCTGACGGACGTTATGGATCGACAGACTGAAAACGGCCTTTGGATGCAGGTCTTCGATGCGCCCGATCTCACAGGCAACTACGAGGAAACGTCCGCCTCCGCCATGTTTGCCTATGCGCTTCTCAGGGCATCGCGCCTGAATCTGGTGACTGTAAAGGACGGACACCGTGCGCGTCGGGCAGGCAGCAAGGCGCTGGAAGCGTTGATTAAGACCAAACTTGAGCAAGAGGCAGACGGCACGGCAAAGCTTTGCGGCATCGTCCACGTCGCAGGACTGGGCGGCTTCGATGGAAATTACCGCGACGGATCGCCGGAATATTATCTCACCGAACCGGTGGTGAAAGACGATGCGAAGGGCGCCGGGCCGCTGATGATGGCCTATGCGGAGTTTCTTCAACTCCAGCAATAGATGTCAGCGGCCAACAAAACTAACCGAGATTGGGCACAGCACGCTTGATCTCGGACAGGCTTGGTCCCTTGACGATACGATAGCGCGCCTCGACAAGATTGTAGATTCCAAAAGCCGCCAGTCCGGCTGCAATGATCAAATAGATAATCTGGCCAAACGGCAGCTGTCGCAACCATTCCATGGCATCGGACATGCTGCCTGCCTGTGATGGATCGACCTTATAACCAGCATAGGCAAACAGGATGCCGGTGACGGCAAAAACCACACCGCGTGCGACAAGCCCGTAAATACAGACCCATGAAAGTGCGGATCGGTTCTTGGGGATTTTTACGTATTTCTCGAACTTGCGGGCAATGCCTTTGAAGGAGGTAACGAGGCCGCCGATGACGAAACCGATGCCAACTGCAATGGCAAGGTAGGACCCGAAGGGTCGGGACATGACCCATTCGGCAAGCCCTTTTTCACCGGAACCTTCGCCACCGCCCGAATTGAACGCGTGGCCGATGGCATAGAGTGCAAGGCTGGTATAGGTGACAGCGCTGCCGAGGAGTGCCGCGCGAACGATCAAAGCCTTGCCCTTTTTGCCATGGCCATCGCTATCCAGCAGCGATTGTGCCAGACGCCAGGCGACGAAGCCGAACAGTCCAGCCCCGATCAGGCCCACCCAGACCCTTCCAAAAGGCTGTTCTAGGAGTAGCGAAACCGCAGATTTGGTATCTGTTTGGCTCTTGGCAAAGCCTGAGAAAAGTGCGAGGCCCGCAACCAAAAGGAAAACTACACCTCGCGCTGCATAGCCGAATTTGGCAAGCAGTTCGAAACGAGGTTTTGGGCTGGCGGCGACTGAGCGGTCGGCGTAACTCATTTTTCAACGTGCCCCTTATCGCTGTGGCTCGTGGATCGGACAGCCGTTGAACGCCTCGCGGAAGCGAGAAGAGTGCTCGTAAGGCACCTTGCGTGCGCGGTTGATGTTGCCGAGCGGCTGGTGATCCTTAAGGCCTGTCCAGACACTGAAACGCATCCTTTCATCCACAGTCGAAACCTGCTCGTCGCTCCAGCTGTCCTGGGGTTCGACAACGATGCGGGCGACGGTGGCGAATGGCGCTTCCTCCTCGTCCCACTCCACGGTAGGGTCTTCGACGGGCTGTTTTTCAACGTCTCGACAGAGCTGGACCTGAAACTCCCACTCGCCACGAATATCCTGCATTTCCGCGCGGACAGTATCGCGAATGGCATTGTCGCCAGTGCTGGTATCGATCTCGCGACCCTCCAGTTCCAGCAAACCATGGGCGACCGGCTTCAGGCGGAACTTCGCGACATATTCGCCATACCGAAAAGGTGTAACACTGAAATAGGTCTCGCCGAGCGGATCCACATTCGGCGCTCCACCGAGGGATTGCACCTTGGGGCTGGCAAGCCCGACGGCTTCCAGACCCTTGTTGGCGACCTGAAGAACACTGGAAAGCACTTCTTTCGTCCCTTCCATCCGGTCGGTGGTTTTCGCCAGCATCTTCAGGTTCGACAGAAACTTTTTCGCATTCG
This sequence comes from Agrobacterium larrymoorei, assembly GCF_005145045.1. Classification (NCBI taxonomy): domain Bacteria; kingdom Pseudomonadati; phylum Pseudomonadota; class Alphaproteobacteria; order Hyphomicrobiales; family Rhizobiaceae; genus Agrobacterium; species Agrobacterium larrymoorei. Next base: position 316,993 of record NZ_CP039693.1, on the reverse strand, counting down.
GCGCCTGAAAAACGGGTCCATTGACCATGACGAAATCCTGCGTTTCGCCAGCCGCACCCTCCAGCCTCTCGCCCGAAACACCGACCACCTTTACAGCAATACCTCTTGGCAAGGCGATTGTATCGGGCAGGATGTCCCCGGCATTCGTGGACAGGCGCATAAAGACATCGTAATTGCCCGGATGGGCAAACAGTCCCTGTGCGAGTTCCGGGCTCAAACCATCCTCGACCCTCATCCGACCTTTCAATATTCCATGCGCTTTCGCGTGGACGGAGCGGACTGCGTGGCCGTAATCGTCCGCAGTTCGTTTGAGAATGACGTCGAATGCGTCATTGAGACCGGACACGACCTCATCCTCATCGGGGCGAAACTCTTCGAGTTCAGGCGAATAACGAACCGGGGATGAGGTCATGGGAGGCGCTCCAGTGTGAAAGACGGGTCGTTTCACAACGTGATGACTCTCAGGATGTTCCATGTAACCCTAATATTCTCGAGGCGAAGCCATGCAGACTCTTATCGGTTACGGAAGACAGTGCAGGGAACCGAGGCGGCCTTTATGCGCTCGCAAAGGGAATTCGCTTCCGCACGCGTTTCCCGCCCAATCCGCGCCGCATATCTGGGCCGCGAGCCGAAGTTGCCTCCGCGCTGGCGCACGATCAGGGCGCGCTCATCATTCAGTGGGGCAGGCAGCTTTGCAATTGCGCGGTTGAACAGCTGATCCACCACCGATGGCCGATAGTGCGCCGAGAGTTGTACGCCCCAGGGTGCCCAGTCTGCCGACCCGGCAAAGACCGGCTCATTCATGCGGCGTGTGGACGCCAGTTGAACGCAAGCCTCCTGAAACGGCATCGCGTCATCCAACTCGAGAGCAGCCTTCTCAGGTGGCTTGTCCTTCCACATCTCGATTGTCTGGCCGGTGATCGCAAAAACATAATCGCGCGTCTCGATGGGCAGGCGACCCGTATTCAGGAAGCGGGAAAGCCCGCCTTCACCTGCATTGTAGGCCGCCGCGGCAAAACCGAAATTGCCAAACTGCCCTTCCAGGGTCTTGAGGTAGGTAGCGGATGCATCGAGCGCTTCGATGACGTGGAAGCTGTTCTCAAGTCCTCTCAGCCGCGCGGTGGATGGCATGAATTGTGCAATTCCCTCAGCGCCCTTGTGGCTGATGGCTTCCGGGCGAAAAAGGCTTTCCCGCCAGATGAGCCGCGCAAAGAAAGCAGGCGGCACGCCATGCGTTTCAGCGGAACGGCCTATGGCCCGGCAGAGGTCCGCATTGAAACTGTTTTTCCTGATGCAGATCGTTTCTCCACCCACATCGCCTTCGTAGAGACAGGAAGCGTCCGACGTTTTTTCCGATGCCGCAGCTGCGCCGGAAGAGAGCGCGACGAGCATAAGTGCGGCGGCCTTAATTTGGCCGACCAAGCGTCTTGAGGTCATCGAAAGCTCGCCATATCATCACCATCCAGTTTCAAGGAGTTACACAACTCTCATCCTCAATTACGGGTTCATGAAGGAGAACCGTATTTTTTGCCGCCGTACTTAAGTCGCATAATGTGCTAGCTTCAATGCGAACACGCCCCACCATCACCGCCTTTCCAGACTGAAGCAACACATCGATTGATCTCATTGATCCGAAAGGAATTTTATGGACGAGATAGCAGGCCGAATAAAGTCGATCATCGGACACTATTTGGAGATTCCGGCAGATACGATTGAGGATAACGCGAGCTTCACGGAAGACCTTGGCGCGGATTCTCTTGAAGCGGTCGAAATCATCATGGCAATCGAGCAGGAATTCGGTGTGGTGATCGATGACGACGCGGCTGAAAAAATTCTTAGCGTTGGCGATGCGGTGAATTATCTGAAAGAAAACATGCTGCAGCTTTAAGAGACATTTCTGATCAATATTCCGGGTAGAATTCGAAGACATGGTGCTTTGACTTGAAATCCAGCATCGCTCCCCCATTTCTTTCTCGCTGGTTTTCCAGTTTTGGAGGTTCCTATGGCAGCGAGAACATGGAATGCAGGTGGCTTTGGCGCGAGTGCCTCAAGGGACGCCTTTGATGTCGAGCAACGTCTTCTGAAACTGCGCAGACTGTCCGGCATCTCCCGACTGATGGATACGGCGGTTGGCATTCCCGGCACGCGCATCCGCTTCGGGGCCGATTCCGTTCTCGGCCTCGTACCGGTCCTTGGTGACGGCGCTGGTGCGCTTGTTGGGCTTTATATCGTCAATGAGGCCCGCCGTCTTGGTGTTCCGCCGGAAAAGCTGGCGAAAATGATCGGTAATGTCGCGATGGATTCCATCGTCGGCAGCGTGCCGCTCTTCGGCGATCTGTTCGACGTCTATTTCAAATCCCACCGCCGCAACGTGCAGATCATTCTCGATCATTTCGGCGTCCAGCCGGAAGAATTGCGACGAAAGAGGTGAGCAATCAGGCAAGGTGAGGAAATGCCTGCCGCAGCTTCGCATGCCTTTCCAAAAGGGTATCGCGAATTGCGGTGAGCGCCTCGGAATGGCGGCGTTCCTCCGGTATCCGATCATGGACGAAGCCGATCTCACGCCTGAGATCGAACCCTGAAAGACGGGCCATTGCAATGTCCTCGTCAGCAAAACAATCGGGCATGACTGTCAATCCGTGTCCCGCTCGGACATAGCCAAGAGCCTGATTGTCATTTGTTGTCCGCGCCGACATGAAAGGCCTGACACCGCGTGCGGTGAAATGACCGCTCGTAGCGGACAGCGCTTCGCAATGTCTGCGAACGATCATCTGGCTATCTGCAACCTCTTCCGCATCGATGTTTTGTTTTTGTGCAAGCGGATGATCGGAAGGGAGTACGAGGCCGTAGCCTTCTTCAAAAATGACGTCGGAAAAGCGAGACCTCGCACCACGAACGACACTGAGCAGAACGTCCAACCGACCACGATCGAGCCGCTCCAGAAGAAGCTTTTCCGAGGCTTCGACAATCTCGATCCTGTAAGGCCTGCCACCTAAGCGTGCGGCGCGTAACGCCTCCTCCATCCATGTGCTCGGCAGGCTGGAAACAACACCCAGGCGTAAAGTGGATTGGGCATCTGGAAGCCGTGCCTCCTGCTCACCAAGCGTAAACTCGCGCTCGATCCTGCGCGCCCGCTCCACCCACCGCACACCAAGTCCGGTCAATTCGACGCGGCGGTTGCTTCGAAGGAGAAGAGCGGCTCCCACTTCCGCCTCCAATTTGGCAATGCCTGCCGAGAGCGTCGGCTGCGACACGCCGCAATGCGCGGCCGCCTTTGTGAAGCTGCCCTTGTCGACAACGGCCAGAAGATAGCGCAAAAGATATCGATCGATCATAGATACTGTCTATCCTCAGCTTCGAAAGCATCGATTTTACCAATAGCATTTTCAGGTGTAGCATCCAAGCTGGTCAGGGAGGGCCGCAGCATGGTGGAGCTTGATTTCGGGCTGTCTGAAATGACGGAATCATTGCGCGATGCCACCCGGCGTTTTGCGACTGAGAAAATCGCGCCACTTGCGGCGGAAATAGACCGTGATGACCGGTTTCCAATCGAACTCTGGCCGGAAATGGGCGCGCTGGGGCTGCACGGCATAACCGCGGAAGAAGAGTATGGCGGTCTGAAGCTCGGCTATCTGGACCATGTCATCGCCTGCGAAGAAGTCAGCCGCGTCTCCGCCTCAGTCGGGCTCTCCTATGGCGCCCATTCCAACCTCTGCATCAACCAGATTTCACGCTGGGGCTCGCCTGAGCAGAAACAGAAATACCTGCCAAAGCTCATTTCCGGCGAGCATGTCGGAAGTCTCGCAATGTCCGAAGCTGGCGCTGGATCGGACGTTGTTTCGATGAAGCTCAAGGCGGAAAAAGTCGAGGGAGGCTGCCGGCTAAACGGCACCAAGTTCTGGATCACCAATGCGCCCTATGCTGAGACGCTGGTGGTTTATGCGAGGACACAGGCAGATGCAGGCTCACGCGGCATCACCGCCTTTCTCATCGAAAAAGGTTTCGCCGGTTTTTCAATCGGGCAGAAGATCGACAAGGTCGGCATGCGCGGTTCCCCAACGGCAGAACTCGTCTTCAACGACTGTTTCGTTCCCGAAAGCGCAGTCATGGGCCCGCTGAATGGCGGGGTAAAAGTGCTGATGTCGGGCCTCGATTATGAGCGCGTCGTCCTTTCCGGCATCCAGCTCGGCATCATGCAGGCCTGTCTCGATGTGGTTCTGCCCTATGTTCGGGAACGAAAGCAGTTCGGTCAGCCAATCGGAAGCTTCCAGCTCATGCAGGCGAAGGTGGCGGATATGGTCGTGGCGCTGAATTCTGCCCGTGCTTATGTTTATGCTGTCGCAAGAGCCTGCGATGCGGGCAAGACGACACGACACGATGCGGCTGGCGCTATCCTCTTTGCATCTGAAAATGCGGTAAGGGTTGCGGAGCAGGCGGTTCAGGCACTGGGCGGAGCAGGTTACACCAAGGATTGGCCGGTGGAGCGTCTTTGGCGCGATTCCAAACTTCTCGATATCGGCGCTGGCACCAATGAAGTCCGTCGCATGCTGATCGGTCGGGAAGTCATTGCCGCGGAGAAAGCATGATGCCGCAACTCCACAGCACCATCGATACCTCCTCCGAAACCTTTCTCGCCAACAGGACGCATAATATCGCGCTTGCCGAAGCACTTCGGCAGAAGGTGGCAGAGACAGCCAAGGGCGGATCGGAAAAGCATCGCGAGCGTCACGTTGCGCGCGGAAAATTGCTCGCGCGCGACCGCGTGGAACGTCTGCTGGACCCGCTCTCGCCCTTTCTCGAAATCGGTCAGCTGGCAGCCAACGGCATGTATGAGGACGAAGCACCGGGCGCCGGAATGATCGCCGGTATCGGCAAGGTATCGGGTGTCGACTGCATGATCGTGGCGCATGACCCCACCGTAAAGGGCGGGGCCTATTTTCCGATGACGGTGAAGAAGCATCTGCGCGCTCAGGAAATTGCTTTCGAAAACAGGCTGCCTTGCATCTATCTGGTGGATTCCGGCGGTGCGAACTTACCGCATCAGGCGGAAGTTTTTCCAGATAGGGATCATTTCGGGCGTATCTTCTACAATCAGGCACAGATGTCTGCCGCAGGCATTGCCCAGATTGCATGCGTCATGGGAAGCTGCACTGCAGGCGGTGCCTATGTGCCGGCAATGTCTGATGAAACCGTTATCGTCAGAAATCAGGGGACGATCTTTCTGGCAGGCCCCCCGCTGGTCAAGGCGGCAACGGGGGAGGTGATTTCTGCCGAAGATCTTGGCGGAGCAGATGTTCACAGCAGACGTTCCGGCGTGGTTGATCATGTCGCGGAAAATGACGAGGAAGCGCTACTGATCGTCCGCGATATCGTTGCGACGCTGAACCGGAAGAGACAGGTCGATATCGAACTTTTTGAACCTCATCCACCTGCTTACGATGCGAATGAGCTTTACGGGATCGTGCCCAAAGACGTGCGCACCCCCTATGACGTTCGCGACGTCATCGCCCGAATTGTCGACCAGTCCGAGCTTCACGAATTCAAGGCAAGCTATGGCATCACGCTCGTCTGCGGATTTGCCCGCATATGGGGAATGCCCGTCGCAATCCTTGCCAATAACGGGGTTCTTTTTTCTGAAAGTGCGCTGAAGGGAGCGCATTTCATCGAGCTTGCCTGCCAAAGACGTGTGCCGCTTCTCTTCCTTCAGAACATTTCCGGCTTCATGGTGGGCGGGAAATACGAAGCAGACGGCATCGCAAAGAATGGTGCCAAGCTGGTGACCGCCGTTGCGACAGCCTCCGTCCCGAAAATCACGGTGTTGATCGGCGGCAGTTTCGGCGCGGGCAATTACGGCATGTGTGGTAGGGCTTATCAGCCGCGCTTTCTGTTCAGTTGGCCCAATTCCCGTATCTCCGTCATGGGCGGAGAGCAGGCCGCCGCCGTGCTCGCAACGGTGCATCGGGATGCCGATACCTGGAGTGCGCAAGAGGAAGACGCTTTCAAGACCCCCATCCGGCAGAAATACGAGAATGAGGGCAACCCCTATTATGCGACGGCCAGACTGTGGGACGACGGCATCATCGACCCCGCACAGACGAGAGATGTTTTGGGCCTCGCATTTGCCGCAACCCTGAATGCCCCGATACCGGAGCGGGCGCAATTCGGCCTGTTCAGGATGTAGCCCATGTCATCAACTAGCCGTGGAGTGAGTGAACGTGCTCGATAGCCTGCTGATTGCCAATCGCGGTGAGATTGCGCGGCGGATCATAAGAACCGCGCGAAAGCTCGGCATCCGCACGATTGCCGTTCATTCCGATGTCGATGCTGAAGCACCCTTTGTCCGGGAAGCCGACCAGGCGATCTGTATCGGCACGGCACCCGCGAAAGAAAGCTATCTGCGGGGTGACAGAATCATCGAGGCCGCCTTGCAGGCGGGGGCGCGCGCCATTCATCCGGGTTACGGTTTCCTTTCGGAAAACGCCGATTTTGCTGAAAGCGTCACCGGTGCCGGGTTGATCTGGGTCGGGGCGCCGCCTTCGGCAATTCGCGCCATGGGCCTGAAGGACGAAGCGAAGCGGCGAATGGTGGCGGCGAATGTGCCGGTAACACCGGGCTATTTCGGGGAAGGCCAGTCTTCTGAGCATCTGAAAAAGGAGGCCGACAAGATCGGCTATCCGGTTTTGATAAAGGCCGTTGCAGGCGGCGGGGGCAAGGGCATGCGCCGCGTGAACGCCTCCGTTGATTTCGACAGCGCGCTTTCAAGCTGCAAACGCGAGGCCTCGGCCTCCTTCGGCGACGACCGGGTGCTTCTTGAAAAATACGTCCTTTCGCCGAGGCACATCGAAGTACAGGTGTTCGGCGACAGTTTCGGCAATGTTGTTCATCTTTTCGAGCGAGACTGCTCTCTGCAAAGACGTCATCAGAAGGTCATCGAGGAAGCGCCTGCACCCGGAATGGACGCGGCAACGCGTAATGCGGTCTGCACGGCGGCGGTGGAGGCGGCGCGTGCGGTTGGATATGTCGGGGCTGGGACCATAGAATTCATCGCCGATGCCTCGGAAGGCTTAAGGCCGGATCGAATATGGTTCATGGAAATGAACACGCGATTGCAGGTCGAGCACCCTGTGACGGAGGCGATAACCGGTCAGGATCTGGTCGAATGGCAATTGCGCGTTGCCTCGGGCGAACCATTGCCCTTGCGGCAGGATGACATCGTAATGGATGGATGGGCAGTGGAGGCGCGATTATATGCCGAAAACCCCTCCAATGGTTTCCTTCCCTCAATCGGCATGCTCGATCATTTGCGCCTCCCCGACACCATTCGCGTCGATAGTGGCGTGGAAGAGAAGGGCGAGGTCAGCCCCTATTACGACCCCATGATCGCAAAGCTGATAGCCAAAGGGAAAACGCGCAGGCAAGCGATTGACGCATTGGCCGACGCTGTGGCCGGTGTCGAAATATGGCCTGTGAAGACCAATGCTGCCTTTTTGGAGAGAACATTGAAGCATTCCGATTTCCTGTCCGGTGCCGTCGATACCGGTTTCATCGAGCGGCATCTGGATGCACTCGTTCCCTCGTCTGAGCCCGGACCGCATGTTCTACAGGCGGCAGCCAACGCTCTTTTGGCAGAACAACGCAACGGTTCCTGGGGGCAACTGCGCGGCTTTCGTTTGAATGGAAAAGCATCGCGGCGTGTGGAAATCGTCGTTGCCGGTCAACCTTATATGGTCGAGATTGAAGATAGGGAGCCTTCGGAGAGCGCAAGCAACCGCGTGCTTTTCATCGATGGCGAGGCATGGCCCATTGGCTGGCGTCGCGCTGGAAATAAAGGTCAGGCAGGCGAGGGGGCCGGTGGCATGATTTCCTCTCCCATGCCCGGCAAGGTCACAGCACTCTTCGTTTCGAAAGGTGAGGCGGTAAAGCGGGGGCAGGCGCTGATCATCATCGAGGCGATGAAAATGGAGCAGACATTGACCGCTCCCTTCGATGGCAAGGTGATGGAAATCAGGGCAAGCGAAGGCGCGCAGATTGCTGAAGGTACGATGCTTTTGCAGATCGAAAAGGATGGGTGATGGCCGGGCGTTATTTCGAGGAATGGACAGTCGGCGACCGGATGACGCATGACATACGGCGAACCGTTACGGAAACGGACAATCTTCTTTTCTCCACCATGACCCATAATCCGCAACCGCTTCATCTGGATGCAGAAGCGGCGCGCGCCAGCGAGTTCGGCCAAATTCTGGTCAACGGCACCTTCACCTTCTCGCTGTTGATCGGGCTGAGCGTCGGCGATACCACGCTCGGCACGCTGATCGCCAACCTCGGATATGACAAGGTGGTGATGCCGAAACCCGTCTTCATTGGCGATACGCTACGGGCGGAAAGCGAAGTTCACGAATTAAGGGAAAGCCGCTCAAGACCCGAAGCGGGTATCGTGACTTTCAAACACGGCCTCATCAATCAGCGGCAGGAGGTTGTCTGCACCTGCCTTCGCACCGCACTTCTGCAAAGGAAACCGGCGTGAGATTGCGCTCGCTGCTTTTTGTCCCCGGCGACAGGCCGGATCGTATGGAGAAGGCGGTTGGCACCGGAGCCGACGCCGTTATCCTCGATCTGGAAGATTCCGTCGCACTTGGCCAAAAGGCGTTAGCACGCGAGGAGGTTTCCGCTTTCCTCAAAACGTCGAAGCGTTCCACCAAACTCTTCGTCCGGGTCAACGCGTTCGATAGCGGCATGATCGACGATGATCTCTCCGCCATCCTGAGCGGCAATCCGGATGCACTCGTGCTGCCAAAGGCCGAGGGTGCGGCAAGTGTCAGCCGCTTGTCTTCGCTCGCGGGCCCCATCCCGATCCTGCCGATTGCCACCGAGACACCTACGGCGATATTCGAATTAGGCAGTTACGCTGCCGTTCGAGACAGTCTCATCGGCCTGACCTGGGGTGCGGAAGATTTACCCGCAGCAATCGGAGCGAGCCGCTCTCGCGACGCGGATGGAAAGCTGACGCCGCCTTACGAGATGGTGCGAGCACTGACGCTTTTTGGAGCCCATGCTGCAGGCACGCTGGCAATCGAAACTGTCTATCCCGATTTTCGGGATGCTAGGGGGCTGGAATTATATGCCCTCAACGCCCGTCGTGACGGTTTTACGGGGATGATGGCGATCCACCCGTCTCAGGTGCCTATCATCAACAAGGCGTTTCTGCCCACTGCCAAAGAGGTTCTCAGAGCGCGTGAAATCGTCGGCGCATTCGAAGCCGAGCCGGATAAGGGCGTATTGCAGATCGACGGTAAAATGGTGGACCGTCCGCATCTGAAGCAGGCGCAACGCATCCTGAAAATGATTGAAGAGTAGCGCAAGCCGTCAGAGTTGCCGCAGGATACGCTTGCAGCGCTTTTCGATGGCGTGGGTCACCCGTTCCAGCACTCTGGTCGGATCTCCATGCGCATCCGAAACCTGTTTCGATGTCTCCTCGCACTTCGAGGCAACGAGATCGGCCAGTTCGGCCACGCGGCGCAGCGTCGATGCACCGCTCAAGCCCACATTCTCCGCCAGCTTCCTCCAGTCATCTCCATGAAGCTCCACTGCCATAAAGCAACCGTTGATGGACTGGGCAAGCGACTGATCGACCTGCTGGTAAACGCCTGCGCACATCAGATCGTAGAGCGGTGCCAGCTTGGCAGACCCTTGAGCACCGATCAGGATGGAATAGTTCTTTGCATGGGAATCCGAATTGCAGATCAAAACATTGAAGATGACGCCATCCAGAAGTTTCACACGCTCTCCGGGCGAAACGTGATCATTGATCGCATCGAACATCATCTTCAGCGTCGCGCCCCCGCCCGTGGATGAGCGTTCGTATTTCTGCGCTGGAAAATGTCCTGTCAGCTGGCAGAGATCCTCCTGATGCAGCCGCCTTAATTCGCCGGATGCGTCGGTGAACCGGTCATAGCGGCGAACAAGCAGAAACCGCCGCGCACCCACCACTCCGATCTCTGCCTGCGCGGCATCCAGACCGCAGGCGGCGGCAAGGGCAAGGCAAAAGGCTTCATTTTCGACGCTGCCCGCCAACCTCGGCGAATCCGGCTTGATGATGTGGGTGGATGGGCTGCCATCCAGCGCTATCGAAAATTCTCCGCTGTCATCCAGATAAACAGGCAGCTTTTCCTGTACGCCCGCCAGCGACATCGACACACCCTTTTCGCCGACAAGGAATGGCTTGGCTTGCAGGTCATTCAGTATGCGTTCCAATGCCTCCATTCCGGGTATCGGCTGAAGGCTGATCCCCTTCTTGCGCGCCTTGCCGATGGAAAGGGCGCCAGCCGTATCTCTCCCGATATGCTCGAGAAGGCCCACAATGTCCTGAGGCGAGACCTTCAGCCGTTGGCCGATTTCGCTGAGATGATTTTCAGGAAGAAGATTAGAGAGCCAGGGAAGAAGCACCGAGCCGTCAAAAGGCCCGTCTTGCAGCGGCATCGTGAGTGAGACGGGAAATGCCGAACGGCGGGCGAGCCAGCTGGAATCGTAATCCAGCCGCCACTGGCCTTCGAAATGCATCGAGGCAACCGGGAATGTCTCGTAAAAGATGGTCGTCACGCGCTATCACCAAACTTTGGCAGGAAGTGCAGATCATCATCTTCCGCCCGCGCTTGAGGCGACAAGCTCTTACGATCGATTAGCTCCAGTCCTACGGTTCGGGCAACGATCAACGCTTTTTCCAACTGGCAACTCGGCTTGCCAGCTTCCAGTTCGATTACGAAGCGATCACCGGTTCCCGACCTGCGAGCAAGTTCCGCCTGCGTCCAGCCCAAATTCTTTCGCCGCTGCTTGATCGCCTGTCCCAAATCCTGCGCAGTCTTGAACATCTTCTTCTCCAATAACTTACCGTACAGGAAGTTTCTGAAGAAATCAAGATTATCCTTACCGAGCGGGAAGCTCCGCAGTTTAGAAACTCAAAGCTTCCCGATCGGTAATTCAATGCGCTGTATTTGCCGCCATACCATTCAACGCGGTGACAGCCTCTTCCGGCAGGTTCAACTCTGCCGCCTTCAGATTTTCCGCCAGATGCGCGCGCGAAGATGTGCCAGGGATCAGGAGAATGTTTGGTGAGCGCTTCAGCAACCAAGCAAGTGCAACCTGCATCGGCGTTGCCGAAAGACCGGCTGCGACATTCGACAGCGTTTGTGACTGGAGTGGAGAAAACCCGCCGAGAGGGAAGAAGGGCACGTACGCGATGCCTTTGCTCGCGAGGGAATCGATCAGCCCGTCATCCCCGCGATGCGCAAGGTTATACTGGTTCTGAACACAGACCACTTCTACCATTTTCTGGGCATCACTCACCTGCTTCTCGGTCACGTTGGAGAGCCCGATATGCTTCACCAGCCCTTGACGCTGGAGGTCCGCAACTACTTCCAGAGGCTCTTCCAACGAACCTTCGGCAGGCCCATGCACATCGAACATCGCGCGAAGGTTGACGACGTCGAGCACATCGAGACCAAGATTTTTGAGATTATCGTGAACGGCTTTTGTAAGCTCGGCCTTAGAGAACGCAGCGTTCCACGACGCATCTTCACCCCGAATTGCTCCAATCTTGGTGACGATTGTGAGGTCGTCCCGATAAGGATGTAAGGCTTCCTTGATGATCTGATTTGTTATGTGCGGACCGTAGAAGTCGCTGGTGTCTATATGATTGACGCCGCTCTCAACAGCTTCCCGCAAAACGGCGACAGCCTCTTGCCGGTCTCTCGGTGGGCCGAACACACCTTTCCCGGCAAGTTGCATGGCTCCATATCCCAGGCGATAGACGTTGTGATCGCCAAGCTTGAACGATCCCGCGCGTTGAATATTGGTCATTTTGCTGGCTCCTTGATTCATAGGCACTTGATACAATGCGCAGCAGCGCGCAACAATTACGGACAATCGAAACAGCCTGTCCGACATGGCGGACAAAAGGAGATTCCATCTTTGGCGGATTTCAACGATGTCAGGGCTTTTCTTCTTGTCGCAAACAATGGTGGTTTCCGTGAGGCTTCGCGCTCTTCAGGTTTGAGTTCCTCTTCGCTCAGCGATGCGGTCAAGCGGCTGGAGGCAGAGCTCGACGTCCGGTTGCTGAACCGCACGACGCGTAGCGTTTTGCCGACCGAGGCGGGCAGGGCGCTCATTGCACGCGCCGGTCCAGCATTCAGCGAAATTTGCGCAGCCATGGAGGAAACGAGTAATTTCCGCAACCGTCCAGCAGGCACTTTGAAACTGAACGTCCCCGTCAGTGCTGCGAGGCTCGTATTGCCAGATATCGTTCCGCAATTTCTCGCTGAATATCCCGATATCCGGCTGGAAATCGTGACTGAAGAAAGTTTCGTGGATATCGTTGCAACGGGTTGCGACGCAGGTATCCGCTACGATGAGCGGCTCGAAAACGACATGATAGCGTTGCCAATCGGTCCACGTGTTCAGCGCTTCGCGCTGGGAGCGTCACGCGCCTATCTTTCGTCACGGGGTCGGCCTGAGCATCCGAGAGATTTGCTTGATCACGCCTGCATTTATGGACGTTTTGCCGGGCGGGCAGTGTTCCCTTGGGAATTCGAGCGGAACGGAGAAAGCATTCTATTTGAACCTTCCGGGCCACTTCTCGTCCAGTCTGGAGGGGGCACCGATCTCGGTGTTGAAGCAGCGATTGCAGGCACAGGTCTCATCTATCTCTTCGAGGACTGGCTGCGCCCGCATTTCGACAGCGGCAAACTGGAGCCGGTGCTGGAAGAATGGTGGCTGAGCTTCAGCGGACCTTTTCTCTATTATCCAGGCCGCCGCCTTGTGCCAGCGCCCTTGAGAACCTTCATCGATTTCATAAAGAGCGACCGCAAGGCTCGAAAAGATGAGCCTTTCTCGGTCTGATTACCACGCGTGAGGAAACCAACCATACATCTAAGAGTTTGTCCTCGGTGATGATCACGAAGGAGTACGATTATGGCGGACGACAGCACGACGACCATCAGAGCGATATTCAACACCCGCGAAGCAGCCGATCTTGCGGTCGAGCATATGGTCCAGCAATATGGGATTGCCAGACCCGACATCTTCATCCAGTCCGTCAGCGACGAAAATAGCGCCGGTTCCAGACCATCAGGCAGCGACCGCTCTCATGAAGACGGGCCACGCCGGGATGGCGCGCTTGAGGGAGAAATCGAGGTATCGGCAGATATCGCTTCCCATCAGCTAGCCGCAGTCCAGCGAAGCTTGGGAGATGCTGGCGCAATCAGAGTAACCGGTCGCTGATGAAGCACCGCATCAACGGGACAAGCGGTGCCGGTAGTCTCATCGGCTCCGCAAGTCTCTTCCATCAATTTGCGCTGCTGTCCAGATAACCCCGCCGCCGCTTGATTGCTGCCAGACGCTCGAGCGCTGCGTGGGCTCCATCATAATCATCATATGTATCGATCTTGGTTTGACCTGACGTGCCGATGCGTCCCCAGTTGCGCAGAAGCGAAACGCCACCGAACAAGGTCGGCTGTATGCCCAGAATATAGAAGCGCTTCATGTTCTGCGCTGCGTCTATACGCCTGAGATCTATGGTGTTTTCAGTCTTTTCCGTCATGGGAGAATACTGCCTCCCATCCAACCGGGCGTCCAACGACAAATTTGAATCAATCGACCGGATCGATTCATGTTTTTGATGAAGCGTGGCCCCTATAGACCTTACGAGACAGTGCGGTCGATAGATGCCGCAAGGCAGTTCGCGTTCAGGAACGATGTCATGCCGAAGCCGTTGAGTGAGGATACAAAAGAGGAGTGACCCAATGGCACATATCGACAACGACAATAGCAGGGTGTGGGATCTGGCCGAGAAGATCGGCTTTTGCATGCTGACGACACAGACCGGGTCCGACCTTCGCGCCCGCCCCATGGCAGCACATGTGGAGCGTCTGGAAAATGCCTTCTATTTTCTGACGGATGTTGCAAGCCACAAGGACGAGGAAATCGCCAGCCACCCAAACGTGTGTCTAGCCTTCGCAGATTCGAAGGGTCAGAAATATGTGTCCATTTCCGGGACGGCGGAAGTGCAGAACGACCGCGAACGCATTCGCGATTTGTGGTCCACGCCAGCCAAGGCTTGGTGGGATGATGCCGAGGATCCATCCATCCGTGTGCTGAAGGTCACGCCATCCTCGGCTGAATATTGGGATAGCCCCGGCACTGTCATCAGCTACATCAAGATGGCGGCAGCAGCCGTCAGCAATACCCGCCCGGATATGGGCGATAATGCCAAGGTCGAAATGTGATATGCTGCTGGCCAGCGGACATCGTTGGCCAGCACTTCCCGCAATTCACAAGCAAATCAGGATATGACGATGGTACGTCATTGTCCGCCACTGCCCGTCCGTCTATCATGCGGCATTGATCACGCAGCATGCACACGGACAAAATGGCTTCTCAACTTGATTTCTTCGGCGCCAACGCCGCGTCTCAAAACGCCGGGGCTCGAGTTGCCGCAAAGGGTGCAAAAGCGAAGAAAAGCTTGGACGATATCGACGCCGAAGACATGGCAAAGCTTCTGGAAGCAACCGGCAACTACCGCATTCTGAGAAAACTGGAACCCCGCGCAGTCGCGGAACAACCGAGACCGAATTTCAAACGCCGCGGCATCATTCTCGACACGGAAACCACGGGCCTCAACCACAAAGCCGACGAGATCATCGAAATCGGGATCATCGCCTTCACCTTCGATGATCTGGGCCTTGTGGGCGATGTTACCGGCATCTATGGCGGCTTGCACCAGCCATCCCAACCCATCCCCGAAGACATAACGCGGCTGACTGGCATTACCGACGACATGGTGGCCGGACAGGCGATCGATCTGACCGCCGTCGCTTCCATGATCGAAACGGCGGACCTTGTCATTGCGCATAATGCCGGATTCGACAGGCCATTCTGTGAAAGGTTTTCGCCGGTCTTCCACGGCAAAGCCTGGGCCTGCTCGGTGAATGAGGTGGATTGGAAACGGCGCGGTTTCGAAGGCAACAAGCTCGGCTATCTCATCGGTCAGGCAGGCTATTTTCACGACGGACACCGCGCGGTGGATGATTGTTTTGCGCTGCTGGAAGTTCTGGAGCGCTCGATGGACGCGACCGGAGCCACCGCTTTTTCAGAACTATACGCAGCAAGCCAGCGCTCGAAAGTCCGCATATACGCCGAAAACAGCCCGTTCGATATGAAGGATCATCTAAAGGCCCGCGGCTATCGCTGGTCGGATGGAACGGATGGGCGCCCGAAATCCTGGTGGATCGAGTTGCAGGAAGAGGAACTCGATGCGGAATTGCAGTTTCTGCGCAAGGAAATATACCGCTGGGATGCCGATCCGCTCATCAAACGCCTAACAGCCTTCGACCGCTTCAGAGCGGCGTAGCGACCTACTTCTCAGCTGGTCGGAAATCAATCAGCAGCGATTTCAGCTCCACCTCTCGCACGCGGCGCGAGGCCTCTTCAGGTGTGACCCAAATGAGCTGGCGCTGGCCGCGCTCCTTGAAGTCTTCTGAAATCTCCGTAACCTCGACCTGATACACATCGACCACGCAGGGTGCGACATCGCCATCCGCCATCCATTTCAGGTAAGTATAGCTGCCGACGGGTTTCTTTTTGGCGCGCCCGCGCACACCGGCTTCTTCCCAGGCTTCCGTCTGCGCCGCCTCATGCGGCTTTTTCTTCTTCATTGGCCAGCCCTTAGGGATGACCCAGCGGCCCGTGCCCCTGGAGGTGACGAGAAGTATCTGAAGACCCGCTCCGTCAGGGTCTTTGCGATAGCAAAGCGCGCCGAGTTGCTGGCGAAATTTGCCAGCAAACAGCTTGTCGGGCATGGCGGCCAGCTGCTTCAGCAGCGGCCTTGCATTTCCCTTCGTCGCCTTGCGACCCTTTGTGACAGCTTTCATTTCACTGTAAGTCTCTGATTTTCTGCGTTGCTACAAGGGCCAAGCTACGTTTATGACAGTTTTATGACAGCGCTTTCGCGCTTGGTGTTAAGGCAGGGCAAGCCAATGATGAGTATTTTTAGAAAACTGATGCCTCGTGAAGACAAGTTCTTCGACATGTTTCGCGAGCATTCGAAGACCGTGGTAGAGGCTGCCGAAGCCTTGCAGAACCTTCTGAACGGCATCGAAGTAGAGAAGAACTGCGAGCGTATCGTGGCACTCGAAGACCGCGCGGACAATATCACCCGTGACGTTCTTCTGGCTGTTCGCCGCAGCTTCATCACCCCGTTCGACCGGGGCGATATCAAGGATCTCATCCAGTCCATGGATGACGCAATCGACATGATGCACAAGACGGTCAAGACCATAAGGCTGTTCGAACAAACGAGCTTCGACTCGCTGATGCGGCAGATGGGCGAGGAAGTGGTGAGAGCCGCGCATCTCGTAGCAGCCGCCGTTCCGCTTCTCGACAAGGTCGGAGCCAATGCGCAGCAGCTAAGCTCCATCGCGGAAGAGGTGACACGCGTCGAAGGTCGCTCCGACGAGCTGCACGATCAGGGTCTCAAAGACCTGTTCCGCAGACACGGCGCTTCCGGCAATGCGATGGCCTATATAATCGGCAGCGAAATCTATGGCGAACT
Organism: Agrobacterium larrymoorei; assembly: GCF_005145045.1. NCBI lineage: Bacteria > Pseudomonadati > Pseudomonadota > Alphaproteobacteria > Hyphomicrobiales > Rhizobiaceae > Agrobacterium > Agrobacterium larrymoorei. The sequence continues at coordinate 300,393 of NZ_CP039693.1, read as the reverse complement.
CGAGAAGGTCGTCGACCGCTTCGAGGATGTCGCCAACGAAATCAGCGGCATTGTGATCGAGAACGTTTGATGGACGCGACACTCGCTTTTCCGCTGCTGGCCGCGCTTATCGGCGTTGCGCTGTTTTTTGACTTTCTGAACGGACTGCACGACGCCGCGAATTCGATTGCGACCATCGTCTCGACACGCGTTTTGCGCCCGCAATATGCCGTTGCCTGGGCAGCCTTTTTCAACTTCATCGCCTTCATGTTCTTCGGTCTTCACGTGGCGGAAACACTGGGAACGGGCATCATCGATCCCGGCATCGTGTCGCCCGCCGTGATCTTTGCAGCGCTGATGGGCGCGATCATCTGGAACATCGTGACGTGGGCTTTCGGCATACCTTCGAGCTCT
>NZ_CP039692.1:1465000-1489484 GCF_005145045.1 Agrobacterium larrymoorei | reverse complement strand
ATTTCGGCAACGCGCCACTGCCGCCGCGCAGTGAGCGTTACGCGAAGGCCACGGAGTTTCTGGATGTGGCCAAAAAACTGTGGTCCAGCTGGGATGAGCGCCGAGAACAAGACGTCCCGAGGGCCGTTTCTGGGATGCGGCGAGCGCGCAAGCGATTGAGCACGAAGGAGACTTCTTCACCGTCAAAGGCCCCTCAATGTGCCGCGCGGACCGCAGGGTCATCCCGTCATAGCTCAGGCAGGTGCATCTGAAGGCGGCATCGATCTTGCCGCCCGCCATGGCGAAATAATCTATTGTAACATTCTATCCCGGCCCGCCGGGCAGGCTTTTGGCAAGAAAGTGCGGGACCGCGCCGTCGCCTTCGGTCGCGATCCATCCGGCATCCGCATCGTTCCGGGCCTCGTCGTCATTCTGGGCAAAACCCGTGAAGAGGCATTGAGAAAACACGAGCTCTTCAGCGGTGCCGGTTCTGAAGACGGACTTCTCGCCCGCTTCATTAAAGAAAACGGCCTTGATCCCGACCGCTTCGATCCGGATGCTGTGTTGAATGCGGAACAATTCATACCGGACCAGAACCGCCAGTGGGCAGTCGGCATGGGACTTGGCCTGTCCGATCTCCTGACCCATGAGCGGCTGACGGCACGCCAAGTCGTGCGACGCTCCGAGGGACATCACCGCCTGCTACTCGGCACCCCCGAAGAGGTGGCAGATGGCATTATCGATCTATGGCAGGACGGTACCGTAGATGGCTACACCCTTCAGCCTCCAAGAGCGCCGGATGACATTATCGAATTCGTAGATCAGGTCGTGCCGATTTTGCAGGATCGAGGCGTCTATCCACGTGAATACAGTCCCGGTACAGTAAGAGATCGCTATGGTCTGCCTTACCCTGTCGAATAAAAGCAGCACAACCGGAACGACCAAGTGCAGCGCAATGCGGATGGCCGGAAAATATCACTTATGCGTCGCCGGAAAACCTATGGCTACAAGCTACTGTAACAGGGAGAGCAACGCAGCGTCGATAGTCAGGTGTCGGTCAGGTCGAGTAGAGGCAGCAACCACTCGGGGGCTATACCCTTAGTTATTGGGCCTGATTACGCTGAGGACCGCACAGACCAAAAATTGATGGCGGCTTTTCCCTTGCAAGAAAGTCCGTCCGTTTCGATATGGAATGTCCGGCCATCGTCGCACTCTGTCGGCGGCCAGTTTTCGTTTAACGGGAAATTCCCATGCCCAAGTCGCTTCATCTCACCGCCTTCATGCGCCCCGTCAGCCTTCACACGGCGCTTGGCGCTATCCGGGCGCCTATGCGGATGCCAACTTCAATTTTAGTCATCTGAAATCATTCGCCCAGAAACTGGAACAGGCAAAGTTCGACGCCTTCTTCATGGCGGATCACTTGGCCGTCCTCAACATGCCGGTCGAGGCGCTGAGACGCAGTCACACGGTGACGTCTTTCGAGCCCTTCACCCTTCTGTCAGCTCTTGCCGCAGTCACGACAGAATCGGTCTCGCCGCGACAGCTTCCACCACTTTTGACGAGCCTTATCATGTAGCGCGCCGTTTTTGCCTCCCTCGATCATATAAGCGGCGGACGGGCCGCCTGGAACATCGTCACGACGTCAAACCCTGATGCGCCGCAACTTCGGGCTCGACGGGCACCTTGAGCATGGCGAACGCTACAAGCGGGCGCGCGAATTCTTCGATGTGGTGACAGGGCTGTGGGACAGCTTTGCAGACGATGCATTCATTCGCGATCAGGAAAGCGGAATCTTCTTCAATCCGGACAAGATGCATGTGCTGGACCATAAGGGCGAGGATTTCAGTGTTCGCGGGCCGCTGAATATTGCCCGTCCGATCCAGGCTGGCCAGTCATCGTGCAGGCAGGACAATCAGAACCGGCAGCAACTGGCAGCCGAAACTGCCGAAGTCGTTTTTGCCGCCCGCGCGATCTTGACACGGCGAAAACGCTGTATGCCGATATCAAGGGACGCATGGCACCGGTGGGTCGCGATCCCGCACATCTGAAGATCCTGCCTGCAGCGATGATCGTGATCGGTGATACACCAGAGGATGCAGGGCCAAGCGCGCAAAGCTGGATAGCCTCGTGCACTACGATAGCGCCATCGCCTCACTTTCCATTGCGCTTGGCCATGATGCCTCCGGCTTCGATCCTGGTGCGCCCCTGCCAGACATCCCGGAAACAAACGCCAGCAAGAGTGGAAGGGCGCAGGTGCTGCGACTGGCCGAGCAGGAAAAACTGACAGTGCGTCAACTCGCCCAGCGCTATGGCGGCTATGCTGGTCTTGCCTTTATCGGCACGCCCGAAACCATCGCAGACGATATGGAAACCTGGCTGAATGAAGAGGCCTCAGATGGCTTCACCTGCGTCTTCCCCTTCCTGCGCAAGGGCTGGACGACGTCACGGAGAAGCTGGTTCCAGAACTGCAGCGGCGCGGTCTGTTCCGCAAGGACTATGAGGGGTCGACTTTGCGCGATATCTTGGCCTTCCCCGCCCCGCAAACCGGTTCTCCTTTGAAGACACAGCGGTATCCGCTTCAAAACGAAGACCAAACACGAGCCGAGACATCATACAGACGCTGAGCGCTCTTTTTCGAGTAGCTGACGCTATGCGAACTTGGTAACAACCGTTCGTAGGCTGGGACCTTCGAAGTGGAGACGGAGCGTTAATCGGAGAGCGCAATTTGGCGCTCCTATTCCGCCTGCTCTTTGAGTTTTTATTCCGAATCCGATATCCTCAAATAACATGCGCGACTGAAGGGCAGTCAGAACTTCACTTTTAACTCTGCCAAGCGCAAAGCGCGCGGTCTCTCGGGCGGGCAACATCGACGTCGATATCTTTCTGGATACCGCCATTCTGGCGCCCATCATGTAAATCCTGTCACCGAGATAAAGCGCTTCGTCAATGTCGTGGGTGACCAGTAGAAACGATATGCCGCGCTGTTCCACGAGCTTGAGGATCAGGTCCTGCAGCTTCATGCGTGTGAACGCATCCACTGCGCTGAATGGTTCATCCAGCAGCAATATTCGGGGTTCCGTGTAAAGCGCGCGCGCAATCGCAACGCGCTGAGCCATCCCTCCGGAAAGCGCCTTCGGCAAGGTGGCCGCATGCCCATCCAAGCCCACATCTTCGATCAGCCTGTTGACCTTGGTAACATCGAAGCCGCGACCATCTGCGTAGCCGATGTTCTGAGCCACCGTCAGCCAGGGCATCAACCGCGGCTCCTGAAACACAAACGCGACGGGCGGGAACGACGATTTGCCGTGATGCCGCTCCACGTTGACCGAGACCTCCCCGGCAAAGCGCTGGTCAAGCCCGGCGGCTATGCGCAGAAGCGTACTCTTGCCGCAGCCACTGGGCCCAAGCAACACGGCTGCTTTGCCATCTTCAAGCTGAAGATGAATATCATTCAATACGACGGTATTCCGAAGGATTTTTCGCGCACGTCTATGTCGAGAAGGCTCATGCGGCTTTCCCTCCAATCGAGGTGGAATATGTGTCCCGCCAGGACAGGCAGCGATCTTCAATAAGTTTGAAGGCGCTATCGGAAATCTTGCCAAGCACGGCCAGACAGATGATCGCGATCAGGACGAGATCTGGTCTCGACAGCTCTCGTCCGTCCGAAAGCATGTAACCGATGCCTTCCGATGCTGCCAGTAGCTCAGCCGCAACGACACTCAGCCAGGCGAGCGACAAGCCGTAACGCAGCCCCGTAAAGAGATGCGGCAGCGAGGCTGGAATGAGGATGCGCAAGACGAGCGTGGGTAGGGATTGGCCGTACATCTCCCCCACCTCGACAATTTGCGATCAACATTTCGAATGCCGGAGAAGAGGCTTAGATACACCGGAAAGAAGCGCTTTTGGCAATCAGCACGATCTTGGATGTTTCGCCTATCCCGAACCAGATCATCAAAAGCGGCACCCAGGCAAGGCTTGGTACGGCCCGCAACGCCTGAAAGCTAGGCTCGAGATAGCGCTCAGCGAGTACCACAGACCAACGATCGACCGACGATGATGGCAAGCAGCGAACCGGCCACGAAGCCGAAGAACACCCGCAAGCTGCTGGCTGCGATATTCGTCCAGAGCGGTCCCTCAGCCAGATAGAGGAATGTGCTGTAGAGATCGGATGGCGGGGGCAGCACATAAGGGCTGACCCACCTAGACGAACAAAGATTTCCAGCATCAACAGAGCACCAACCGGTACGATGGCGCCACGCAGATCGATCGACAGCAGCTTTCGTCCAAAACCGGAACCACGCTTGGGACGCTGGCGTCCTCCCTCCTCGAACGGCCATTATGCCGAACCTCTTCGCTGGAAAGCGTCATGCCCCCACAGCCCTTTTGGCGGGCGCCGGATCGATGAGTTGGGAGAGAACGTCATCGACATTCACGCCCGGGCGCAACACCTCCGGTCCGAGAAGCGGAGTAGCGGTTTTGATGGAGGCCAGCAGCTCCTCGCCAGGAACGGGGTCCGTCCAGCTGCGCCGCGCAATCGTGCGGCGGGTGACCTCGGCGTCGCCGCCCGCCTGCGCGGTGACGAATGAGACGAACTCATCGTTGTTTTCGCGTATCCATTTCTGCGTCTGCACCCAGACGCCGAGCAGGCGCTCGACAGCTTTCGGATGCTTTTCGAGAAATGCTTCCGAGACGCTGAACACACTGCCCTCACGCCAGCTCGGATCACTGAAGATTGCGCGATTACCAGCAATTTCGGCCTGTGCGGTCTGTGGATCGATACCGACCCAGGCATCCACCTGCCCCTGCTGAAGCGCCGTAAAGCCTTCCGGGTGCTGCAGGTTGACGACTTTGAGGTCGTTGATCGTCAGATCGCTTTGGCCAGAGCACGAACCAGCGTAAAGTATGGCGCTGTTCCTTTCGTCACCGCAATCGTCTTGCCTTTCAAATCAGCAACAGACTTCAAAGGAGAATCTGCCTTGACCTGAATGATGGACGAGCCACCCCAACTGGCTACGTAAACAACTTTCAGTGGAACGCCATTTGCTCGCGAAAGAAATGCGGAGAGCGCAGCGGACCCGGCAAAATCGGTAGAGCCCACCTTCAGGAACTCAAGCGAATTGTTGCTTCCGCGCGATTGCACCCAGGAAATCTTCGTTCCCACATCCTTGAATGCGTCTTCCAGCCATCCCTTGTTTTTAATCAAAAGCGTGTGGGAGGAATAGTAGCCCCAGTCCAGCCGAAGCTCGGCAGGATAATCCGGCGTCTGCGAAAACGCACTCGTCGAAATAAACGGCGAAGACAGAGCGACGCCGACAGCGCCCAGTTTGAGAGCGCGACGGCGCGTGATGTTCGAGATCATTATCCACCCAATCTATTAATTCAGTGGATTAATTTATGCCGCTAGATAACGCTTCGTCGCGCAAAGCTTTCTCATATTAGAAGTGAAAAAAGAAAATTTCTTTCAGGAGGGGGTCGAAGCGGGAGCGGATCAACCCCCATCCCCGGAGAGATCACGTAGTACTCGCGGCAGTTTGTTCATGCATTCCGCTCCGCCACGCGTGACTAGAAACTGGTCCTCGATCATAAGCGCACCGAAGTTCTGACCATAAAACGGAGCCTCGAGTGCAACCACCATGTCTGCTTCGATGAGTTCTGGATTGTTAGCGGAGAAGAATGGCCACTCCTCGATACCTACATTGCCGCCGACCGAATGGCCGAAATGCCCGCGGTAATATTCGCCGAAGCCATCGCGTCTCATGGAGCGGAGCATTGCATCGTGGACAGCACCGAAAGCATTTCCTGGCTTGATCTGTTCAAGGCCTGCGTCAAAAGCTGCCTCCAATGCCTTGAAGATATCCTGCCCCAATTGCGACGTGGGGCCATATGTAAATGTGCGGGCACCGTCAGAGGAATAACCTTCAACAAGGGTCCCGACATCCGCTTTGATGAGCGCACCTGGGGTAACCCTGGCGGCACCGTCTGAAAGATTGGGGCCGACGGAAATGAAATCCCAATGCCCGCTCAGCGCAAAGCCGCCAACCTGTGCCGCATCCTGCGCACCCGCTTTCCAAGCCGTAGACAGTTCAGCCACCGGGACGTCGAGACGAACAGCCTGCATCATACTCTCAAGCCCGCCCTCCGCGGCATGTGCCGCGCGCCTCAACCTATCGATTTCCATGGGGGTCTTGATGGCTCGCAGGCGTCGCAGCACCAGCGAGCCGTCAACCCATTGAATTCCAGGAATCGATACCTTCAACGCCTCAAAATCAGCCGCTGGCATGCATTCGAGATCGACGCCGATCCTGCCCCCCATGAGACCTTTGTCCTTCAGCATATCGGACAAGAGGTCGAAACAGGCTGCGCGATCGAAGGTCTCCGGCCTCTGACCCGATACACCGGTACGTCGATAGGCCTCGTCAATTCCTGCGACCGATTCAACGCCCAAGAGATCGACCGTGTCGATCCATATGCGATGCGTCCTCAGATCGACATCTACTGCCTTATGTCGCATGACAGCCGCAGCATGGTCACTGACGATTGCCCCCAGTGGCAAATGAGCATCTGTGGGCACAAGAGCAATTGCAGCTCCCGCCCTGCCCCACATTGTCGCCACGCCCGCCGGAGCACCGATGGCGTACTGAAAGGCTTCCGGCTGAAAAAGAACCAGCGCGTCAAGTCCGGCCTCTCTCATCAGCCGCTCTGCACGCGTTCTATCGATACCACTCACGGCTACTCTCCATGCCAAACATGTCAATGGCTTAGCCGACGCTGGAAGAAAGCGCCAGCCGGAATAAATTTCCACTACTTGCTCGTTTAATCGAATGACATTTCCTAAACGTCGAGTCCCAGATCGTTGCCGATCTGGCTTCTCGCTTCAGCTCGGATATTGTGCAGACCTAAAGCAACGGCTGTAGCGGCCCGTCTATGAGGACATGAAATGAGCGGCTTGACGACCCAACCGGGGGTAACCTTGAAGACTACCCGTTCCCGAAAGTTTGCGCTGACTGCACTCGCACTGCTGATCAGCACTCTCCCTGCTGGCCCGCTCATGGCAGAGGATTTCGACGCGGATGCAACGGTCAACATCGGATCGCTATACGAGCCCCAGAACCTGGATAATACTGCCGGTGCTGGACAGGGTATCAACGAGGCATTCAACGGTAATGTCTATGAAGCCCTTTTCCGACTGACCGATGCAGGTGAGGTCGAGCCTGTTCTTGCCAAGGACTATACGGTCAGCGAAGACGGCCTTACCTATACATTCAAGCTACAGCCCGGCGTTACATTTCACTCGGGCGATCCCCTGACATCCAAGGATGTCAAATTTTCCATTGAACGCGTGACGGCGGCGGAATCCAAAAGCTCCCGAAAAAATAGTCTCAAAACCATTGCGACCATTGAAACACCTGACGATGCAACCGTTGTCGTCAAGCTCACATCCCGCTCGATCTCTCTCCCCTACAATCTGAGCTACGTCTGGATCGTCAATGACAAGGTGACAAATCTGACGGCGGCGGAAGATGGTACGGGGCCGTACAGCCTGACCGAGTGGCGTCGTGGTTCGTCGCTCGCAATTGGGCGGTTCGAGAAATATTGGGGCGCAAAGCCCAGCAATGCCGACGTCGTGTTTCACTATTTCACCGAAGCAACGGCGCTCAACAATGCACTTCTCACCGGCTCGGTAGATATCATCACCTCGGTTCAAAGCCCGGATTCACTCCGCCAGTTCTCCGATAATGCAGATTTCACCGTGGCCGAAGGCAAATCCACCACGAAGCTTCTGCTTGCATACAATGATCGCGTTGCGCCTTTTGACAACGTGAAGGTCCGCAAGGCGCTTGCTCGTGCAGTGGACGACGCAAAGCTTCTCAAAGCGGTATGGGGTGATCACGGCTCCCTGATCGGCTCCATGGTTCCCCCTACCGATCCGTGGTATGTCGATTTGACCTCAACGGATGCCTACGATCCACAAAGCGCCAAGGCGCTCGTGAAGGAAGCCGGTTATCCCGATGGCTTTACCTTCACCATCGACACGCCGAATTACGATCCACACCCGATCGCTGCACAATTTATCCAATCCGAGTTGGCTAAGATCGGCGTCAAGGTGAATATCAATATCATCACGGCCAATGAATGGTACACGAAGGTCTACAAAGCGCATGATTTCCAGGCGACCCTGCAGGAGCATGTGAACCACCGCGATGTCGTGTTTTACGGAAACCCCGACTTCTATTGGGGTTACAACAATCCCAAGGTGGTAGATCTCGTCAAGCAGGCCGAAGCCAGTGCAACGACCGATGAGCAGACGGAAAAACTGAAAGAAGCCAACGTGATCATCGCAGAGGATGCGGCCAGCAACTGGTTATACCTCTATCCACAGATCGTCGTCTCCTCAAAGTCCGTGACAGGATACCCGGTCAACGGCCTGAACTCGCAGTTCTTCGTTGCCGGAATTAAAAAGGCAGATTGAACTCGCTCGGGCTCTCCCGCGCACCGTATCTTCGTTATACAGTCCACCGCCTGACTTTCGTCGGGCGGTTTTCCTGCTTGAAGGGTCACAGAAATTCTCTCCTATCTGCTCCGCCGCACCGTGATATTGATCGGCTCTATTCTCATAGCCGCGATGGTGCTATTCATTTTTCTCCGCCTTCTGCCGGGCGATCCTGCAAACGCTCTTTTATCGGTTGGCGCCGACCCGGAGCAGATCGAGGCTGCCCGACAGCAGGTCGGTTCGAACCAGCCGCTGTCAGAGCAGTTTCTTCATTTCGTCAAAAGTATCTGCCGCTTTGATTTTGGAAACTCCTTCATCAGCCAGTCACCGGTCATGCCGGAGATTGTGCGCAGACTTTCGATAACTTTGCCTCTGACTGCCATTTCATTTTTGATTGCCGTCGCCATCGCCCTGCCGCTAGGCATTCTGTCTGCGGTCAAATCAAAACGCTGGTACGGCTCGGCGATAAGCGTTGTCTCTCAGCTTGGCATCGCCGTGCCCGTCTTCTGGATCGGCGTTCTTCTCGTCACGATTTTCGCCGTTAACCTCAGACTGCTGCCCTCTGGTGGGTTTCCTGCAAGGGGATGGCAGAGACTCGATTCCGCGTTGACCGCATTCGTTTTGCCGGTAGCAACGATTGCTATCGTTATGTCGGCATCTTTGATCCGATATGTCCGCTCGGCAGCGCAGGATGTTCTGGGAAGCGACTATCTACGCACCGCCCGCGCGCTCGGCGCTACCTTTTCCGAAGCGCTTGTCAGGCACGGAATTCGCAATGGCTCTGTTCCCGTCATATCGATTATGGGTATCGAGTTGGCGTCTACTCTGCTCGGAGCAGTCGTCGTGGAGCGCGTTTTCAATCTTCCGGGCCTTGGCTCCATGCTGCTTCTTGGCATTGAGCAGCGAGACTATCCTTCCGTGCAGGGCGTGCTGGTGATTTCGACCCTGCTGGTTCTCATCGTCGGCTTCATTGCCGATATCTCGCAAAGGCTGATCGATCCCCGACTTCGCTCCAGCATGCAAGGAAGACAGGGATGACAGACATTCAATTGGCCGATGACAGCATCATCAGTCGCCGCCGCTTTTCCCGGATATTTCTGATCGGCATCGGCATCGTTGCTCTTCACATTCTGATCGCCTTGCTGACACTCGTCTGGACACCCTACGATCCGAATGCAATGGCCGGTGGTCGGCTGGAGCCCCCTTCTATCCTTCATCTGATTGGCACTGACAGGCTGGGGCGCGATTTCCTGACGCTGATAATGATTGGGTCCCGCATTGCGCTGACTGTTGGTATCGGGGCAGTCATCATCGGCGGCGTGATCGGCATAGTATTGGGGTTGCTCTGTGGCTTCGCATCGAAAACGCTGGATGATGCGCTGGCGGCAACACTCGATATCATGATTGCTTTTCCGACCCTGCTCCTCGCCATGCTCATCGTCACCGCGTCGGATGGAGCCAGTCTGTGGACAGCAATCGTCGCAATCGGGATCGCCAATTCCGCGATTGTTGCCCGCCTGACACGTATTCTGACAAAACGCGTCCTGAACATGGACTTCATTACCGCATCGCGCGTTTCCGGCACCTCATGGGCAGGGGTTATCGTCCACCACATCCTGCCGAACATCTGGCCTACCCTGCTCGTCAATCTCGCCTTACAGTTCGGTTTGGCGATCATTACGGAAGCGTCGCTTTCCTATCTCGGTCTCGGTGCCCCGCCTCCCAATGCCTCATGGGGGCGCTTGCTTCAGGAAGCGCAGGGCACGGTCTACACCGCGCCGCTCGGTGCAGTCGCGCCGGGTATTGCTCTGGTCAGTCTGGTGATCGCCATCAATATCGTGGCAGACGAGCTGCGCGATCTGGCGGACCCCATAAGGAGGCGCCGTTCATGAACCCTATTCTCAACGTTGAAAATCTGTCGATCAATGCAGGCCCAAAGACACTCGTTTCGAATGTTTCTTTCAAGATCGACAAAGGCGAGAGACTTGGCCTTATAGGTGAATCCGGATCCGGCAAGTCTCTGACTTCACTGGCGGCAATAGGACTTTTACCGGAGGGCCTGTATGCAAGCGGCTCTATTCTTCTCGCTGGAAAACAGGTCATCGGAAGTCACGACAAGGATTTGGCGCCTCTTCGCGGAACGGCATCTGCTGTGATCTTTCAGGAGCCGCTGACAGCGCTGGACCCCTTGATGAAGCTTGGCAGACAGGTGCGGGAAGTGGTGCTCCGTCGCGCAAAACGGGATGGCCGCTCGCTGGACAGACAGACCGCCGACGGAGAAGTTCTGAGCCTGCTTCGGCAGGTTGCCCTTCCCGATCCAGATCGCATCGCGCAATCATGGCCGCATCAGATATCCGGCGGCCAGCGCCAGAGAGTTGCCATTGCAATGGCACTAGCATGCCGTCCGCAATTACTGATCGCAGATGAGCCGACCACGGCGCTCGATGTCACGACCCAAGTCGAGATTCTTGATTTGCTGCTCTCCCTCGTTAGACAACGCGGCATGTCTCTCCTTTTCGTCAGCCACGATCTCCCGGTCGTCGCAAGCGTCGTCGAAAGGGTCGTCGTTATGCGTAACGGACATGTGGCAGAGCAAGGAGCAATCAATGACGTCTTTCGCCATCCGAGAGATAGTTATACGCAAAGCCTCGTAGCAGCTGCGCGAGCCTTCGACGATGCACTGGGAATGAATTGATGAGCTTGATAGATGTCCGCAATGTTTCGTTCGGCTACAATCGGCAGCAGGCGACGCTTCAAGATGTGAGCCTGACTTTGCAGAAAGGACGAAACATCGGCATTGTTGGAGAATCGGGATCAGGAAAAACAACCCTTCTGCGGCTGATGCTCGGCCTCAACAGACCGCAGAGTGGCGAAATCCATATCGAAGGGAAACCTCTGGACACCGGAAGCCGAGAATTCATGCGTGGATTTCGGAAGAGAGTGCAGGCGGTTTTTCAGGATCCATATTCCTCTTTGGACCCTCGCCAGAAAGTCAAGGACATCGTTGCCGAACCGCTCCGATCTCTCAAAATCGCCGGTGACCGTAAGGAAGCCGTTGCGGAAGCGCTGAAGTCCGTGGGACTGACTGCGGATGATCTGATGGACCGCTACCCCCATGAGTTCTCCGGAGGGCAGCGTCAGCGGATAGCAATCGCGCGTGCGATAATCTCCCGGCCCGAGGTCATATTTGCCGACGAAGTCGTCAGCGCCCTGGACTTGTCTACCCGCATTCGGATTGTCGAACTGCTGAAGAAATTGTCCGAGACTGTGACGTTCGTCGTCGTGTCACACGACATCGGTCTGGTTGCTTCGCTTTGCCAGGACACCATCATCTTGGAAAAGGGCAGGATCGTTGAAAACGGTCCCACCCAAAGCATTCTCACCGCCCCGCGTCACGAATACACTCGCAAACTTCTTGCGAGCATTCCTCGCATGCCAGCGTAGAGGCCGTCACACGTCGCGAACCTCTGCGGCATATGATGACGGTCATCCTGGAAGAGCGTCAGGCAAACCAATCTGCGCGCTGAGAACAGATGCCGAGATTTTTCATCTACCAATCACCATTGCGCAGAGAACAGAAATACCGAATTCATGGATTACTCGCATCAAGATACCCTATGGATTTTGTAGAGTATTGTTAAACTAAGAGGAATTCCAACCTGCCAGCTGCGCGCATTATTGCGGGCTGAAAACGGAGCAAATTCCTTGTATCGTAGAATTTTCTTGCGCACGTCTGCTGCTGGTTTACTTTCGGCTCTTGTCTTGGTTGCTCCCTCAGCGGAAGCGGCCGAACCTGCAGCCAAGCTCATCGTTGCCGATCAGGCTGAACTAGTGCGCAATCTGCTGGAAGCCAGTGGAGAGCAGAAAACCCTCGGATTTGATGTTGAATACCCTAACTTTGCCGGCGGACCAGCCATCCTTGAGGCTATCAGGGCGGGCGCTCTGGACATAGCCTATGTCGGCGATACTCCACCTATTCAGGCTCGCGCATCCGGAACGCTTCTGCCGATTGTCGGAACGTTCACGCGTGAAGTCGCTCAGTATCGCCTGACGAGCCGCCCAGGTCTCAAGATCGACAAGCTGTCCGAGCTCAAGGGCAAGAAGCTCAGCTATGTCGAAGGATCGGGCCGCCAGGTATTCCTGATCGAGGCATTGAACAGGGCGGGCCTGAAACTTGCGGACGTCACGCTCGTCAATCTCCGCGTGGCTGACCTTCCTGATGCGCTGCGGTCCGGAGCAGTCGACGTCGCCGTTTTGCAGGAGCCCTTCGTCACGAGGCTCACCAAACAGGTAGGGGCAAGTCCTGTACTCGACCCTGAGGAGCGGCGGTTGTTGCCGAGCACCTCCTATTTTTATGCCCGCCCCGAAGCTCTAGCAGATCCTGCAAAGAGTGAGGCTATCAGGCAGTTTCTGGCAGCTTTCGTGAAAGCGGGAAACTGGAGCAACGAACACGACAAAGACTGGGCGAAGTTCTACTATACCGACTTCCAACGCGTTTCCCCGGATGACACCTCAGCAATCTTGGCCGGGCAGTCTCCGCTCGTCTTCCAAACTTCCGTCGAGGCGATACCCCACCATCAAAAACTGATCGACATCCTCTACCAGTCCGGATCGCTTAAGGAGCGGTTCGACGCCAAGGGATCATTTGTCGATACGTTCGATACCGTCATCAAGCAGTCTCGCTGATATCGGAGGTCGTATGACGGACATATCATCAGGCAGAATTACAAAAAGGCAAACAGTTCGGCACTTCGATCTTGCTGTCCGCAAGAGCTCGACGCAACTCGTTCCCGCCAAGCTGCCACCAGGATCGCGACTGGTTGGCCCAGTCATAGTTCTAATCGTATGGGAAGCCGCGTCCCGTCTGGGCCTGCTGTCTCCGAGCACGCTCGCCGCGCCCTCGACGGCAATCGCGACAGGCTATGACATGGTGCTGGACGGCAGCCTGCTGCCGCATCTTGCAGCGTCGGCAGCCCGCGCGTACTCCGGGCTTTTTCTGGGTGTGACCGTCGGCGTGATCCTTGCTCTTCTGTCAGGATTGACGCGAACCGGTGAGGCGCTCATCGACGGCCTCGTCCAGATCAAGCGGGCTGTACCTACACTCGCTCTTATCCCGCTGGTCATTATCTGGCTTGGCATCGGCGAGGCGATGAAAATATTCCTTATTTTTACCGCAGTCCTTATTCCGGTCTATATCAATACTCATGCGGCGCTACGTAGTATTGATATCGGCCATGTCGAACTTGCCCGCACTCTCGGGCTAACCCGCGCCGAGTTCATCCGGCATGTCGCCCTACCAGGAGCTCTACCCGGCTTCTTCGTCTCACTACGGCTCGCGGTCGCCCTCTGCTGGACGGCCTTAGTCGTTCTCGAGCTTGTCAACACGCAAACGGGTATCGGTTACCTGATGAACCGAGCTCGAGACTGGGGTCAGACGGATATTATCGTTGTGGGCATCATAATCTACGCTCTGCTCGGCCTCCTGTCAGATGCGGTCGTGCGGTATGTCGAAGACAAAGTACTTTCCTACAGACGGGCTCTTGGCTCATGAACGCACATGTTACTAACGCTGTAGTTCTTCGTGACCTTTCTCGCAGCTTCGAGGGCAAGCCTGTCCTCGACCGTATTTCGTTGGAGATCCCGGCCGGACAGTTTGTCGCCCTGCTCGGTGAGTCCGGTTCGGGGAAGACGACGCTGCTACGGGCGCTCGCAGGTCTTGACGACGACGCCGAAACCAAGGGACACTTCAGCGCGCCGGAGAGCTTCTCTGTTCTTTTCCAAGATTCCCGCCTTCTCCCGTGGAAAACGGTCATTGACAACCTGACGCTCGGTCTGCGCCGACCTGAGCCTGAAACGTCAGCGCTTTCCATGCTTGAGGATGTAGGGCTCGCTGACAAGGCCAATGTGTGGCCCTCCACACTGTCTGGCGGCCAGAAGCAGCGTGCGTCGCTGGCGAGATCCCTTCTCCGCACGCCGGACCTTTTGCTTGCCGATGAGCCTTTCGGTGCACTCGATGCGCTCACCCGCCTGAAGATGCAGGCTCTGCTGATGCGCCTCGTGGAGCGCAAACGACCGACGATTATTCTGGTTACGCACGACGTGGACGAGGCCCTGCTTCTGGCCGACCGTATCCTTGTTCTGAAGGATGGCAGCATCGCCGAAGATCATGCGATTTCGCTTCCGCATCCTCGCCACGAACACCAAGCCGAAGTCGCCTACCTCCGAAAGAAATTGCTTAAGAGCCTCGGCGTCGAAGCCGACAGCATTTGAAAGGCATCCCGATGTCGCGCAATCTACACCTGAACCTTTTCCTTATGTCCCGCGGCCACCATGAGGGCGCATGGCGGCACCCAAAAGCGAACCACAAGGCACTTACTGACCTCGCGCTCTATGTCGAGGCGGCGACGATTGCTGAAAGGGCGAAGTTCGATGCAGTGTTCCTCGCCGACACACTGGCCGCTGGCAATAGCAGCGGTCTTGCATCGTCGGGATCCCTCGAGCCAATCGTTCTTCTCTCGTTGCTTGCAGCCCATACGAAGAAGATTGGCCTCATCGGGACGGCCTCCACCACCTACAGTCTGCCCTACACGTTGTCGCGACAGTTCGCGACACTGGATCACCTATCCAACGGCCGCGCTGGATGGAATATCGTGACGTCTTGGGCTCCTGAGGCAGGGGCAAACTACGGGCTGCAGAAGAATGTCAATCACGGCGATCGCTACAAGTTGGCAGAGGAGTTCTTGGAGGCGGTCGATGCTCTTTGGAAAAGCTTCCCGGCAGATGCGGTCCTCGATGATCGCGAGGGTGGACGATATCTTGATCGTGATCGGATGACACCAGCGAACTATGCCGGCGAGCACTACCGGACAAAAGGACCGCTCAACGTTCCAGAGAGCCCTCAGTCTCGCCCTGTCTACATCCAGGCCGGACAATCCGATGCAGGCCGCGGCTTTGCTGCAAGGTGGGCCGAGGCCATCTTCACCGCCCACATGACGAAGGATTCTGCCAAGGCGTTCTACACCGATGTGAAAAGCAGGGCAGCCGCTTTCGGTCGCAGTCCGGAAGACATCGTTGTCCTACCCGGCATCAGCGCGGCCATCGGTTCCACCGCCAGAGAAGCTGAGCAAATCTGGGAGGAATTGGACGACCTCACCAGCACGGATGTCGGCTTGACGCGTCTCTCAGCACGGTTCGGTGGCCACGACTTTAGCCGCCTGCCACTTGACCGCACACTGACCGAGGACGACTTCCCCGACCCGAATGGGGTAGAAGCATCGAGGAGCCGGGTGGTCGGCTACATCGACATGGTGCTCAAAGAAAATCTAACGCTCAGGCAGTTACTTCGCAAACTCGCAGGCGCTCGCGGGCATTTTGTGGCGACGGGCACACCGGAGCAGGTCGCCGATATCATCGAAGACTGGTTCAGGACGGGCGCCGCCGACGGCTTCAACGTGATGCCGCCGATCATCAACAGTCAGCTTGCAGTCTTTGCTGACGAGGTGGTTCCAATTCTGCAAAGGCGCGGCCTGTTCCGGCATGAATATGAGGGCAGCACGCTACGCTCGCATTTTGGGCTGAGCGACGCGGCTTGGCCAAATGCGCTGGCCCGATCAGCTTGATGATGAACCAGCTGACGGCTCGGATACCCATAGATGGCAAAGTTCGTCAAACCGATGAAGTAGGTACGATTGCAGTTCTTAGGGGACCAAACTACCTGCACTAAACTTGGGAAATGGCTATCTATCGGCAAGATCAATGGAAAAATCGGATCTCACTCGTGGGTTGCCAAGTCGCACGGACCCAGTCAAATTGCGAAAATCTGTCTGGGTTCATGGAAAATCGTCTACAGATGATGAGTGTCCACTGCGACATCCGACGTTTCGCAAGACTGGCTATCGAGGTTGCTTGTTCCCCTGCGCACGGTGAGAAGCATCGCAAGCAAACCCATTGCAGCAGCCAGCGCGCCAGCCAGCGCCACGGAAGGATACCCCAGCCCCGTCGCGATCACTCCGCCGCCTAGCACAGCTCCGATCGCATTGCCCAAGTTGAACGCGCCGATGTTCATCGCGGACGCGAGGTTTGGCGCATCCGAAGCTGCGTTCATGATCCGCACCTGAAGCGGCGGCACTAGCGCAAAACTCGCGACGCCCCATAAGAAAATTAGGACAGCGGTCGGGACCTTGAAGGACATTAACAGGGCAAACATGGTGAGTATCACGGCAAGCGACGCCAGGGTAACGATCAGCGTGCGATCAACAGAGCGATCAGCATAACGCCCGCCCAGCCAGTTCCCTGCGGTCAAACCGACGCCATAAGTGACTAGCATCGCTGTGACGAAACCAAGCGAAGCTTGAGTTACGTCTTTCAGGATCGGTGTGATGTAGGTAAAAACGGTAAACATCGCGCTCGCCCCAAGAACGGTTAGACCCAAAGCGCCAAGGACTTCTCCGCGCCTCATGACGCGCATTTCCGCCATCGCATTTCCATTGGGCTCTGCCGGTAGCGCGGGCAATGTCAGTCGAAGCGCAGCCATCGTCGCTACACCCAACGCTGCGATGCCCCAAAACGAAGCGCGCCAGCCGAAATAATCGCCGGCCCAGGTCGCAATCGGAACGCCGACCACATTCGCGATTGTCAGTCCCATGAACATCGCCGCCACCGCCCCGGCGCGACGGTCCGCAGGAACGAGGCTGGTCGCCACGATCGCACCGACACCGAAGAATGCACCGTGGTTCAACGAGGTAAGGATGCGGGCTCCCAGCAGCACGCCGTAACTGTTCGAGATCGCCGCCAGTAGGTTGCCCAATGTGAAGATACCAGCAAGCAGGATAAGGAGCGTCCGCCTTGGCACGCGTGCTGTCGTCAACGTCATCAACGGTGCCCCGATCACCACACCGAGGGCATAGGCGCTGATGAGCAGCCCGGCAGTTGGTATCGACACGCCCAGATCTCCAGCTATGACGGGGAGCAGCCCCATCGGCGCGAATTCAGTTACGCCAATGCCGAAAGCGCCGACCGACAACGCCAGAAGGCCAAAATTGAATTTCATCGACCGACTCCTCAAACCAGCGCCGGATGCAGGCGGGCGAACCCTTCCTGTTGGCGGTATGGCGTGTGAGGATAGGGAGGTAACACAGTGCTCGCCGCGTCGAGCACCTTGATCTGGTCATCCGATAAGGCCCAACCAACTGCACCGAGATTGTCGCGCAACTGCGCTTCATTGCGCGCGCCGATAATGACAGAGGCGACGGTAGGTCGACGGAGCAACCAGTTGATCGCGACCTGCGGCACGCTTCGTTCGGTCTCGGCGGCGATGGTCTCCAATGCGTCGATCACGCGGTAGAGATACTCGCCGTCGACCGGCGGCGCGAACTGCTCGGTCTCATGGAGACGGCTTCCCTCGGGAATTGGCCGGTCGCGCCCGATTTTTCCCGTCAGTCGGCCCCAGCCAAGCGGGCTCCAAACGAGCGCACCAATACCCTGATCTGCTGCCAAAGGCATCAGATCCGCCTCGTAGGCACGCCCGATCAGCGAGTAATAGACCTGATGTGCGACTAGGCGCGGCCAGCCGTTGCGGTCAGCAAGCGCTTGCGCTTTCATCAGCTGCCAGCCCGGATAATTGGAAACACCGGTGTAACGAACCTTGCCTGCTGCAACAAGCATATCGAGTGTGGCCATCAACTCCTCTGTCGGAGTGGAAACATCGAAAGCGTGGAGTTGAAGCAGGTCGATGTAATCGGTGCCGAGCCGACGCAGCGCGTCTTCCACCACGCGGATGAGCCGGGCGCGCGATGCGCCCCATTCCTGTGGGCCATCCCCCATCGGCAGACCGGTCTTGGTCGAGATCAGCACCTTGTCGCGACGTCCCTTGATCGCCGCGCCAAGCACCGTTTCTGACGCACCGTTGGAATAAACGTCGGCAGTGTCGAATAGGTTGACGCCGGCCTCAAGGCAGATATCGACCATCCGCCGAGCTTCTGTCTCGTCGCTCCGGCCCCACGCACCAAAAAGCGGTCCAGTACCGCCAAAAGTCCCGGTGCCGAAGCTAAGCACCGGTATGCGCAATCCTGATGAACCCAGTTGACGATATTCCATGTCTCTTCACTCCAATTGCTATATGAGTTCATAAATAATCGGTCAAAGGATGCCGCAGTAGCCGTTACCAACGCGAAGGATTTTTGATTTGGATGCAAAGGTGATCATTGGCGGTGACAGGGCAAGGTCACTTGAGGTTTTCGCAACGGTGATGCGGGAGGGCAGTTTTTCCGCTGCCGGACGTGCCCTTGGTCTGACACCATCGGCAGTCGCGCGGTCAATCGACCGGATAGAGGCCAGGCTTGGTGTCAGGCTGTTACTGCGCTCGACCCGCGCCCTGATATTGACAGCTGAAGGCCAGGCCTATCTGCAAACCGCACGTCGCATCCTCGCCGATCTCGACGACGCCGAGCAGCAAATCGCCGATCAGGGCGCACCCCGCGGGCGGCTGAGGATCAGCGCCGCGCTGTCGCATGGGCGACTATGCGTGGTACCGCTACTCGATGAATTCGCTGCGCTCTACCCACATATCCTAATCGATATCGCACTGACCGACGCAGTCATTGATGTCGCGGCTGGGCAGGCGGATGTAGCCATACGATTTGGACCACTCACCGACAGTTTGCTGACCGCACGCAAGCTTGGCGAAAATCGCCGCATAATCGTGGCAGCGCCGCAGTATCTTGAACGCCACGGTATGCCGACGGCACCTGATGATCTGTACCGACACAATTGCCTTAATTTTAACTTTCGGCGCGCTGAGCCGATCTGGCCCTTCCGCTTCGGCGGACAAGACATCACGCTATCGGTGAAAGGCAGCATCGAAGCGAACAATGGCGAGACGCTTGGTCAGCTTGCAGCCGCTGGCGTCTTGATCGCTCGGGTCGGCGCCTTCAGCGTCGCCGAGGACATCGCCGCTGGGAGGCTTTTGCCGATACTCGAAGAGTTCAATCCTGGCGATGTCGAGTTGATTCACGCGGTGTTTGTCGGCGGAGCGAATACGCCCGCGCGCGTACGAGTGTTTATTGACTTCATCGTATCACGCCTTAACCAATGACGTCTGCGCGCAATCTCGACGGTCTCTGTCGTCAATCAGAATGGAATATGTAGTATGGTGCAGTTTCGATGACATCAGGGCACGATCAATAAGCGCCTTGACCAGATTGAGCTTTCCGCGTCCATGCATTTGTCGCTTGATGAATAACAGAGCCTACATGTCATTTGAATATTTTCGCATCACGGGTCAACAGTTAGAGATATCTGTCGACCTGACCGTGGCCATCGTCGCAGCATCCACATAGGCCACGCGGCGGAGCAAAGTGTTCCGCGACATCCGACTGTGAGCCTTGTCCACGAGGCTTGTGCCGATACCCAGATCGCTTCAAAAAAGACCCACCGAACTGGATTTCCTTCTTACGACGACCCGTAAAACCCAAAAGCATATCGGGTCCCTGATCGATCGAATCGCGGATCCGTACAACCCGGGAATTAATATAAGCTTATGGCCCGCACCTAGTTGATCTACGCCATCATGGCCAAGGAACGCTACTGCTGCTCCAACCACAAAAGCAAGCTGCCGGGCTTATTCGACGACATCGCCGGACGGGCGCGCCGGAACCTTGTAGCGTCCGTCAAGAATGAGCCCAACGAGCGCCAGCAGATTTCCATGGAATTGAAGGCTGCCGCCGTCCTCCCCGCGCTCCGCTGGGCGATATGCTCGACACGTTTGAAGAGCGCCGCGCCTGCCTAGAGACAATTCTGAAGTAGGCACCGGCGGAAGAATATCTCGGGGAGAAGATCAAGAGGCTGAAGGCGGACATAAGCCCTGAGGCCGTGCAGTTGGTCATCAACTCCGCCGTCTATAACATGCGCGAGCACGCCGACACGGAAACGAAGCAGCCGTTCATCAATATCATGCGCCAGTTCACCCAGAAGGTCGTCATCGGCAAGACCTCGTGCCACCAGCTAGCATCACTCGAAGTCGACGGTCGCATCGCTTCCATTTTTGGCGGGGATGGAGGGGGCGACGACCCTGGAGAAGCAATTCGAGGCGCTCAAGCAGCACGATTATCTGGAGAAGCTTCGCGCCGGTGAACTGGACACTGCGCAGAAACGAAAAAAGCTCCTCGACGCTGACGCGGAGGAGTTTTCTATAAAACGACTTGAATGGTCAAATATTCAAGTTTCAGTGGTTGCGGGGGCAGGATTTGAACCTGCGGCCTTCAGGTTATGAGCCTGACGAGCTACCGGGCTGCTCCACCCCGCGTTATTTATGAGCTGACGTCGGGCAAGCGCCCGGGTCTTTCGTTTGTCCTTCCTTGGAGGCTTGCGCTTCCTGCGAGAGGACGGGGCTGCTCCACCCCGCGTTACCAGCACAGCCCTTTTGTCGGGTGGCGCCATTTGAAGTTTGTGTAGTTTATAACACAAAAGGCCGCTTGGTTAGCGGCCCTTTTGATTTCGGCTGGGCCGAGGGTGTGACGAGAAGATTGTGCGATTTTTCTGTCACATGCAGCTTTCCGGATAGTTCCTATCCGGGCGCATGTGTGTATATGTTTTGCGTTTTGCAGACCTGGCAGCGACCTACTCTCCCGCGTCTTAAGACGAAGTACCATTGGCGCTGGGGCGTTTCACGGCCGTGTTCGGAATGGGAACGGGTGCAGCCGCCCCGCAATAACCACCAGGTCGGCAAAACGCAACAACATACGTTGTTTTCGAGAAGCTGGAGAGGAGACGTTCGTCTCACTCTATTTAATTTACACGTCTTGTTTGTTTTGTCCTGACGCGCGAAGCGCTCCGGACGGGCCGCATCACGAGATGCGACGGCCTCTGGCCTGTATTGTTGCCGAACTCAAGCTTGAGTGAGGCAGCCATACAGGACGCTAGTCCGTCGCGCCATGTGGCGCACAGCCTGCCCTCGGGCTTGACCCGAGGGTCTGCAGCGTAGTGGCCGAAGGCCACGTCAGCGTGAAGACAAAACAGATCATCGAACTGCGTTCGATGAACATAATCAATGGGAACGAAGAAGTCGATCGAGCTATTAGTAACGGTAAGCTTCATGCATTGCTGCACTTCCACACCCGTCCTATCGACGTGGTCGTCTTCCACGGCTCTGATAGGGAACACTCGTTTTCAGGTTGGTTTCCCGCTTAGATGCCTTCAGCGGTTATCCATTCCGTATATAGCTACTCTGCTATGCCCTTGGCAGGACAACAGATCCACCAGAGATACGTCCATCCCGGTCCTCTCGTACTAGGGACAGATCCTGTCAATATTCCTACACCCACGGCAGATAGGGACCGAACTGTCTCACGACGTTCTGAACCCAACTCACGTACCGCTTTAAATGGCGAACAGCCATACCCTTGGGACCTGCTCCAGCCCCAGGATGCGATGAGTCGACATCGAGGTGCCAAACAACCCCGTCGATATGGACTCTTGGGGGTCATCAGCCTGTTATCCCCGGCGTACCTTTTATCCGTTGAGCGATGGCCCTTCCACACGGGACCACCGGATCACTATGACCGACTTTCGTCTCTGCTCGACTTGTCAGTCTCGCAGTCAGGCTAGCTTATGCCATTGCACTCGACGACCGATTTCCGACCGGTCTGAGCTAACCATCGCGCGCCTCCGTTACTCTTTCGGAGGCGACCGCCCCAGTCAAACTACCCACCATACACTGTCCCGGATCCGGATAACGGACCGCGGTTAGACATCCACGAAGATAAGGGTGGTATTTCAAGGATGGCTCCACGCAAACTGGCGTCCGCGCTTCAAAGCCTACCACCTATCCTACACATGCCTTGGCGAATGCCAGTGTAAAGCTATAGTAAAGGTGCACGGGGTCTTTCCGTCTGACCGCAGGAACCCCGCATCTTCACGGGGAATTCAATTTCACTGAGTCTATGTTGGAGACAGCGGGGAAGTCGTTACGCCATTCGTGCAGGTCGGAACTTACCCGACAAGGAATTTCGCTACCTTAGGACCGTTATAGTTACGGCCGCCGTTTACTGGGGCTTCAGTTCAAAGCTTGCACCTCTCCCTTTAACCTTCCAGCACCGGGCAGGCGTCAGACCCTATACGTCGTATTGCTACTTCGCAGAGCCCTGTGTTTTTGATAAACAGTCGCTACCCCCTGGTCTGTGCCACCCCATCATAGTTGCCTAAAATGGGGTCACGCTTCTTCCGAAGTTACGCGTGCAATTTGCCGAGTTCCTTCAACATAGTTCTCTCAAGCGCCTTGGTATACTCTACCTGACCACCTGTGTCGGTTTCGGGTACGGTCTATACGGTGGAGCTATTTCCTGGAACCTCTTCGCCGCACATCCAATCCAATAAGAATGCACAACACACAAGATCCGTCACTACCACCAGGCCCACGAATATTAACGTGGTTCCCATCGACTACGCGTGTCCGCCTCGTCTTAGGGGCCGGCTAACCCTGCTCAGATTAACTTTAAGCAGGAACCCTTGGTCTTTCGGCGAGGGAGTCTCTCACTCCCTTTATCGTTACTCATGTCAACATTCGCACTTCCGATATCTCCAGCAGCCCTCACGGGTCCGCCTTCACAGACTTACGGAACGCTCCGCTACCACTTGAGCATAAGCTCAAATCCTCAGCTTCGGTGCATGGCTTTAGCCCCGTTACATTTTCGGCGCAAAGACCCTTATTTAGACCAGTGAGCTGTTACGCTTTCTTTAAATGATGGCTGCTTCTAAGCCAACATCCTGGTTGTTTTGGGATCCTCACATCCTTTCCCACTTAGCCATGACTTGGGGACCTTAGCTGGAGGTCAGGGTTGTTGCCCTCTTCACGACGGACGTTAGCACCCGCCGTGTGTCTGCCGACTAGTACTCCTCGGTATTCGGAGTTTGGTTAGGATCAGTAAGACGGTGAGTCCCCATAGCCCATCCAGTGCTCTACCCCCGAGGGTATAAGGTCGACGCTCTACCTAAATAGATTTCGCGGAGAACCAGCTATTTCCGAGTTTGATTGGCCTTTCACCCCTAGCCACAAGTCATCCCGAACTATTGCAACAGTTATGGGTTCGGCCCTCCAGTTGGTGTTACCCAACCTTCAGCCTGCTCATGGCTAGATCACTCGGTTTCGGGTCTAATGCAACGAACTGAACGCCCTGTTCAGACTCGCTTTCGCTACGCCTACACCTACCGGCTTAAGCTTGCTCGTTACACTAAGTCGTTGACCCATTATACAAAAGGTACGCCGTCACCCAACCCACTAAAGGGCTCGAGCTCCGACTGTTTGTAGGCATCCGGTTTCAGGTTCTATTTCACTCCCCTCGTCGGGGTGCTTTTCACCTTTCCCTCACGGTACTTGTTCGCTATCGGTCATGCACGAGTACTTAGGCTTGGAGAGTGGTCTCCCCATGTTCAGACAGGATTTCACGTGTCCCGCCCTACTCAAGGACAATGCCTGTTCTACGTCTACGGGGCTATCACCCGCTATGGCCGACCTTTCCAGATCGTTCGACTTTATTCAGCATTGCCACTGGCCTGGTCCGCGTTCGCTCGCCACTACTTACGGAGTCTCGGTTGATGTCCTTTCCTGCAGGTACTTAGATGTTTCAGTTCCCTGCGTTCGCTTCTTACACCCTATGTATTCAGGTGTAGATACCTCATCGCGATATCTAGAAACCTCTTTTGCTGAACCCTCGAACCCGGTATCGCCGGGTGTCTTCTGTCCTCACGGCCGAAGGCCTGCGGACGGCGCGCCAAACGATTGGCGACGACCTATCGGTCTGTATGGGAGAACCCAACAGACCCTTTGAAGATATATTCAAGTGTTAGCAAAACAGATTTTCTAGATATCTGAGGTGGGTTGCCCCATTCGGAGATCCATGGATCAAAGCTTATTCGCAGCTCCCCACGGCTTTTCGCAGCGTATCACGTCCTTCTTCGCCTGTGCATGCCAAGGCATCCACCAAATGCCCTTAATTCACTTCTTCGTTCTCATTGTCTATG